>NZ_JCAMRT010000008.1:0-223882 GCF_059821225.1 Paenibacillus sp. sg306046 | reverse complement strand
GCTGGTTGACCGAGACGAGGTTCGCGCTGTCCACGGTGTAGCTCTTCTCGTCATCCAGGAGCAGGCAGACGCCCGCAAAGGCCGCTTTGTCCCGCAAATGCGCCTGCAGCAGCAGCACCCCGGCCCCCGAATCGTCCAGCATGTAGCGGATGCGCTCCTGCGGGTAGTCCGGATCAATCGGCACATACGCCCCGCCCGCCTTCAGAATGGCGAGAATCCCGACCACCATAGAAGGGGAACGTTCGGCCATAATGGCCACCAGTTGGTCCGCCCCGACGCCTTGGTCCCTCAGGGTGCGCGCCAGGCGGTTCGCCCGCTCGTTCAGCTCGCGGTACGTCAGCCGCTCGTCCTCGTATTCGACCGCGACCGCATCCGGATGCCGCTCTGCCTGCTCCTCGAACAAGCCGTGAATCGTCTTCTCTCTCGGGTAATCCGCATCCGTATCGTTGAAGGCGGTGATCAGCCTGCGCTGCTCCTCTTCGCTGATAAGCGAAAGCTCGGATATTTTCTGATACGGGCTGCGAATCATATGCTCCAAGATGCAAACGAACTTACGGATGATCTCCTTCGCTTCATGCTCGCCAAATAGCTGCGTGCGGTAATACAGATCAACAAAGAGCTTCCCGTCATCTACAAAATCCAGGACATGAATATCAAAATCGTTAACGGAATCCAAGGTATAATCTTGATCCGCATGCACAACAGCCTCATCCGTACGAAAGAAGCTCAATGATCGGTATTGTATCGAAACGCCAAACAACCGCTGGACATCCTGATTGCGGTGAGCCTCTCGCAAGTCCTGAACGATTTTATTGTACGGATATCGCTGATGGCGCAGGATAGAAGCTTGTTCTTTGGCGACATTTTTCAGAAACGAAAGCAATTCCTGCTCAGGCTCCACCAGCATCCTCGTTGCGACCGTACTGACGAACATGCCGACCATTTCTTTTTCTTTCTTTGTCGTCCGGTTCGCATACAAAGTGCCGATCGCCACGTCCTGCTCGTTGGTTACCTTATGCATGTAAATATATAAAGCGCTCAGAACAAAGGTGAAGATGCTGATCTGATACTCCTCGCAAAAGGCTTTTACGCCATGATGCAGTTCGTCGTCCAGCATCAATCTATCGACTCTTGCGTCCGTGCCCACCGTTAGCGGATTGGATGACTTCAAACTAATGACTTCGGGCATCGTGCCGAATTTTGTGAGCCAATAGTCCTTGTCCTTCTGATAGCGCTCGGATTGCTCGTAGTCATGCTCGACCTGAATGAAATCAATATAAGAGCTGTTCTTGCGAGGAGAGCTGTTGCCGCTTATGATAGTCAAATAATGCTGCATGATTTCGTTTATAGCCAAATTCATGGAAATGCCATCGGATACGATGTGATGCATCTTGAAATTGATCCACGTTTCCTCGTCCCCGATCCGTACCATAACGAACCGGTGCAGCTCGGAGTCCAGCAGTTCAAGCGGAATGGACCGAAGCTCAAGCATCCTCTGCTCCGCCCGCTCCTTGCTCAAATCAATACATTCGAAATCCTTCTCCTCATAGTCCCGAACGTATTGAAAAGGAACTCCGTTTTCCGTCGTCAGTCGGATGCGAAAAGAATCGCTTTGCTCAATGACTTTGTTTATGGCTTGCTTCAAAACCTTCACATCGATGCGGCCTGTTATTTTCACTATCGCAATGATCGTCGTGGCAGTTCGATTTGGATATAGCAATTCGGTATACCAAATCCGCTGCTGGGGTTGCGTTAGCGGAAATAATGGAACATTGTTGTTTTTCATCGTCTCTCCCCTTGACAAATTCTTGATTGAACCTCCGAGCTACGCGCAGCCTAGCCAGACGCTCCGGCGGTGTGCGCCTTTGGCTTACCTGACAACCCCTGCTTGGGGTGCAGGACCAGAATGATGGCTACCAGCCGGATCGCTTGGCAGGCTTCAACGCCGCCCGTTCTTTCAGAAGGTGCTTATGCCAGCTGAGGCTGAAGTGAAGGGATCAAGGCGCAGCATTCCGATACGGCCTGCTTAAATATTTCGCAGCCGGCGGCTAGCTCGTCCATCGAAATCGTAAGCGCAGGCATCAGCTTGACCACCATATCCTGACGTCCGGCCCGCTCGACAATAAGTCCAAGCTCATAGCATCGAGACACGATGGCTTTGGAGAGAGGTTCATCCTGGCAAGCCGATACGTCAATGCCCCAAATCAATCCCATACCGCGCATCGAGATGAGCGGGTTGATCGGCAAAATATGCTCCTTCAAGTATTGTTCAACAAACTTCGCTTTACGTTCCGTCTCCGCATCCAACTGCTCCGATTCCCGGAGTTCAAGAGCCGCCGTCGCGCCAACGAACGCAAGCTGATTTCCCCTGAAGGTGCCATTATGTTCAGCCGGCTGCCAAACATCCAGCTCGGGCTTTAGCAGCAGCAACGACATCGGCAGACCGTAACCGCTGATCGATTTGGAGAGCACGACCAGATCGGGAACAATCCCCGCCCGTTCAAAGGAGAAAAATGAACCTGTTCGTCCGCAGCCCACCTGGATATCGTCGACGATCAGCAAAATATCGTGACGGTCGCAAAGGTCCCGAAGCTCCTGAAGCCACTGGGTAGGCGCCGCATTTAAACCGCCCTCGGCTTGCATGGTTTCAAGGATGATCGCTGCTGGCTTGGCTATGCCCGAATGATCGTCCGTTAAAATCGCTTCCATGTAGCCGATCGTATCCAATTTGTCGATAAACCCCGTTGGGAATGGCATAAACGTAACATCATGCAGCGGCAATCCTCCCGCTTCGCGATGGTACAGACTGCTTGTGGCGGACAAGCTTCCAAGCGACATCCCATGAAACGCGCCGATGAAAGCAAACACGCCCGTCCTTCCCTTCACTTTTCTTGCCAATTTCAGCGCCGCCTCTACCGCATTGGTTCCGGTTGGACCGCAAAACTGAAGCTTATAGTCGAGACCGCGCGGCTTCAGAATCTTTTCTGAGAACGTCTGCAGAAAGGTCTGCTTGGCCGAAGTATACATATCCAGTCCGTGACTAAGGCCGTCCGATTGCAAATATTGGATGAGCCGTTGCTTGATAAAATCATTATTGTGTCCGTAATTTAGCGCTCCGGCTCCGGCGAAGAAATCGATAAACGTTTTGCCGGACTGGGCGTACAATACCGAGCCTTTCGCACGCACAAAGACATCGGGAAAAGAACGGCAATACGATCTTACATTGGATTCCAGCATTTCGAATGTGTTTGTCATAAACAAATCCCTCCATAGTCTGAAAATGTGCATAATAAATAACGCTCGCGCAGTCTGGTTCTTCGTTGCTAGGCGGAGATGGACTGTTATGAGCGTGATTTCATCATTTTTAGGTGGCAGTTGGTTAACGTGCAACCGGACCGCTTGCGGCAAACCTCACCATCTGAGGCGACAATTCACGCAGCACACTGCCGATGACCGCTTGTTCCTGCTTGTGGAGAAAAAAATGGTTGCCCTCCAGCATCTGCACTTGGAATGAACCAGTTGTATGCCCTTGCCAAGCGTGAAGCGATTCTATGCTTACGTCATGGTCCTGCAATCCGCCAAAAACCGCAATCGGGCAAGGAAGCACTTCTCCCGGTCTGTATACATAGGTTTCAACAGCGGTAAAGTCAGCTCGTAAATGAGGCATTACGATTTCCATCAATTCATCATTCTGTAAAACCTCTTCAGGTGTGCCTTGCATGAGCCGAAGCGCCTTCTTAAACTGATCATCCGGCAGCTTGTGCATGGGTTTTCTTGGATAAGGCAAGTGTGGCGCAGTTTTACCTGATACGAATAAGTGGATTGGAGCCACCTGATGCTTGACATATAATTGACGAGCCGTTTCAAAGGCTATTAGCGCCCCCATGCTGTGTCCAAAAAAAGCGAAGGGCGTATGTAAAAACGGTTTGATTTCCGAAACAAGCGAATGCACGATCGCCTCGACGGAATCCATCGGGTCCTCCAACATCCTGCTCTCTCGGCCGGGAAGCTGAACGGGACAAACATGAATGTGAGCCGGCAATTCTCGCTTCCAGCGACTAAATACAGAGGCTCCGCCGCCGGCGTAAGGGAAACAAAATAAGCGGAGCTTTGCAGAAGAGCCGGCGTGCGTATTCAAGAACCAGGAACTCTCTCGACCAATCATATCTTAATCACCCACATTATAGTATTATATGGTTACTATAACAAAAAAGTAAAAGATATACAATTAAAATTGTTAAAGTGAGTAAAAACGACCAAATTAAACATTAAATGACCGCCGCAGGGGCCATCCTCCGCAGAGGTGCTTCCGCAGGTTGCTTTTTATCTTCATTCTTTTCGCCTCCGGTTTGGTTTTTTGAAAAACCAAACCGGAGGCGGGGAACGGCACCTGCCCATCGCTTCCTTCGACGTTCAGGCACACAAAAAAACCTCCAGCTTGGGAGGTTTCGGCTACAACATATTTCGGCCAGCCCATGACTGGACTTGCCCAACTGATGGATGGATACGCTCGTTGTTGTAAAAGATTTCGATGTACTCAAAGATGCCTTTCTCGGCTTCGGCACCGGTCGCGTACTTGTTCAAGTAGATCAGTTCTTTTTGTTGTGGAAGGACTCGATGTAAGCATTATCGTAGCAGTTTCCTTGGTGGCTCATGCTGTCTTTCATGGAGTAGGCCTTAAGCACATAGCTGCTTGTGGTCATCATGCGAGGCGTACTGGCTGCCGCCATCCGAGTGATGCAGCACCTCGCCTTCGGGTCGATGACGACCATGAGCCTGCCTGAGCACCTGCAGCACCAGTTATGCGAAGACGAAGCGAGAAAAGCGAAGTAATAGATTGGCAAAAGGCCTTATGGGATAAGGGATTTTAGGCATTCCTGATGAGTCGAATAATGGTTCTCATAATACGGTGTTATCGGATGTTCAGTTCTTCTCCGAAATACCCGCAAAAAGTTTGATCTCTGGAAAATGTTCTTTCCAAAATTCATTCATTGTTGTTAATACTTCTTTCTTTTCTATTTCATTAATTCCAAAATCATTAAAATCAATATCTTGCCAAAGCTTATAATTCAAAAAAATGTATTTCCAATATTCCTTAAGCTCGCAATAAAAATCCATTGAATTATAATCTAATATTTCTTTCCATATCTTGAATTGTTCAACTATATTCTTTCCTCCAAAAATACTCAACTCTGGTGTAAATCCCTCGTAATAAGCCCCATAAAAAACATCAACAGTTCTGATATGACCAAGAATATTATTATTAAGTTCATCTAATTCTTCAGCAGGAATCCAAAGTTCATTATGTCTCGTACTTCCAACTATCTGTTCTTCGTATTTATCAATAAACGGACTATCTACATCAAATTCTGTAACGAATCCCACAAATCCTGAGAATTTATCCCTAGTATTCCATTCATAAGCTATCTGGTCCGCATATTCTTTATTAAGTACTGGGTAAAAAATAGGTTGTTCTGGAAGTCTTGGAGGGAAGCCTTTCAGATTTAAGTCGAGGATTAATTTCATTTCAGTTAAACCTACTGGGCGATATAGTGTTTTCAATGTTTTTATTCCTTTCAACTGAATTTCCGATAACGTCTTTATCTGCGTATTTCGGTAAAACCTTATAATTCGGGGTATTCCTGAACTTGTTCGTGAATGCCGCCCAACAAAGACGATTCCCGCCCCTCCAGCCTACTCACCCTGCATTAAACCATCCAGTGGACTTCTAATCCTCCGAATAATTTTTACACTCACATGGGTATACCGTTCTGTTGTTTTGCTGCTCTGATGACCAAGAAGCTCCTGAATATACCTTAGGTCTGTTCCGCCCTCCAGCAAGTGAGTAGCGAAGGAATTCCGAAGCGAATGGACACTAACTGGCTTTTTAATGCCAGCCTCGCCCTTGCATTTCTCAAAAAGCTTTTGCACGCTCCGCTCCGTCAAGTGTTTTCTGGAATCCTGGCCCGGAAACAGCCACTGCTCCGCACCCAGCCCTTGGGCATATTCCTGCACCACCAGGCTTGCCGCATCGGATAGCAGCGTGACCACGATCCTTGCGTCCTTTGCCCTGCCGAACGGTAATGGTTTTCCTCTCAAAGTCCAGATCTCGCGTTCGAAGTCTGACCACCTCGCCGACCCGAAGCCCCGCCGAATATAACAGGTATAAAAGCGACAGATGCTTCGTATTGTTCACAACCTTCAGCAAAGAAAGCACATCGTTGGTGGACAACACATTGGGAAGCTTCTTTTCCTTCTTTGGCCGAACAAATTGTACGCCTTGGCGCTCCCCTCGCACATGCTCCATATAAAACTTCAGTGCGCTTATCGCCTGATTCACAAAAGAATGCGACCTGCCCTTGCCAAGCAAGGCAAGAGAGTAGGCTTCAACCTCTCGACCTGCTTGTATACCTTCCATTCCTTCACTAAATTCCTCAAAACGCCGCACATGTCTGCAATAAGCCTTAATTGTGCGATGACTATATCCTCGAAGCTTCAATTGCTTGATCAAAACGTCCAGAGTCGATTTTTTGCCATGTATCGAACCGCTTTGATCAGCCTCCCTACACGTCGCCCTCTCCCGTTCCTCCACCTTGTCCCTCCAGTAAGGACATTCAGCCAGCAGCTCCCCTTGAATCTCAAAGGATTGGGCTTCGGCCACAAATGCCTCCCACAGTTCCTCCATGGATGCTATCGTATAAGGCACTGCCCACATTCGCTCCGCGGGAAGCCACTGCCGATGTTTAAGCAGCTTTATTCTTTGCACATCCTCGGCATTAAAGCCTTCCATTCTGATGCATAATGAAAATTCATTCTTTTTGCCTATAAAACATGCATATTATCCTATCTCCCCTCAGTATACCAAAATTATCAATAGATAACATAAAAAAAGAGACCCTCCGTCTGCTTCCCAGCAAACGAAGAATCTCCAATTCTTTTGGATACAATTCCGTTATTCAGATCAACACCAATACCAAACTACTACAGGTATGATCGTACACCATTTTCCACCTTTTGCAAAACTCCTGATTTTCGTCCAAATGATTCGAGAAGAGGATAAAACCGGAGTGTCACATCCGCCGTATCCTCGTGGATTCCCGTCACTTCATGTACATTATGTTTTACAGCCCACATGTTCAACGCTGTTAACATTGCCCCATGTTAACGTATCCTTAAAGCTTAACACTCTAAACCCAAGCCAGAACGCACGTCAGCTCCCTGCCGCCACCGGGTTCCAGCCATCCGCCCCGGCCAGCACCGCCTCGCCCCTGAACGCGTCCGCTTCGTCTACCGATAGCTGCCGCACCCACGGCACACGTTGGCCCACTCCAGGACCAGTGCTGCCGAATTCGGCGTAACGAGCGGTCTCCTGATTGGCCGGATCGCCCCAATGATCCCAGCCGGCGGCATGGATATGCGGCCCCATCCACGTATCCAGAAACACGGTATGCGCCCAGCCGCGCCACGGTCTGCCCAAATAAACGGACGGCGTCTCCTCCGCCCCCGTCAGGCGGCAGCTGCGGAATACATATCCGATCGGCTGCCCGGCTGCTGTCGATGCGGCCGTGATGTAGCCGGAACGCAAGCTGTGGATGTGACAATGCTCAAACAGCGCGGTCGCCGAGCCGAAAATGAAATCCACATGCCCTTCGATATAACAGCGGTCGAAAAGCTGTCGGCCCCGGCTCGTGTACAAGGTGTCCTGGTTGCCGAGCAGCCGGACCTCGTGGTACACCTGACGATCCCCGGCCGTATACAGCGCAACCGCCTGCGCAATGTCGTCGCCATACCCGGCGTCATTGCATACCGTCAGCTGCTCCATTCGGAAATCGTCGGCTTCCACCTTGACCGTCGCGGTGCGGAATGTCGTTAATTCCTTGCCGTTTGCGTCCTTCATTTTGGCGTAGTCGCCGTAGATCAGTATCGTCTGCTCCGCACCCGCGCCGCGCAGCGTAATATGCGGCTTGTTGTCCGGCACAAGTATGCGCTCCCGGTATTGTCCGGGTCCAATTTCAATGATCGCCGGCTCCAGCGGCAATACGCGCACTGCGTCAATCGCGTCTTGAACACGGCTGAAATCGCCGCCGCCGTCCTGCTGCACGGTAATGATCCGCGCCGGACGCTGTGCTTGCTCTTTGCTTTGCATTAGTTGGCTCCCCCTTTTACCGCTTCTGTCAGCTGCTCATACAGCCAGTCCCACGACTGGCGTCCGGAAATTTCATGCTTGCCCGGGAAAATATCCGAAGCAAGCCGTTCCCCCGCCCCGCTGCCGCGGTAAATGACGCCCAGCCGCCGGATCGCCTCCTCCGTCGTCTCAACCGGGAATACGCGGTCATGCACGCCGGATTCGATAAACAGCGGCCGCGGGGCGATCAGCCCGAGCAGCTCCGGCTGCTCGGCCACCCGCAAAATGCCGGGCACATAATTGTCCATACAATGCGGACGGTCCAAAATGCTGCCTGCATACGTATTTGCATAGCCGCATAACACGACCGCCCGCAGCCGCTCGTCGAGCGCAGCGGTCAACGATGCGACCAAGCCGCCGCCGGAGAAGCCTAACGTGCCGATCGCCGAGCTGTCGGCTTCCGGCCGGGTAGCGATATAGTCGAGCGCGCGCTTCGCCTCGAATACACGCAGTCCGCCAATCGTCATCCCGCACATCAGCAGCAGCTGGGAGATCGGCAGGCAGCTCGATTCCGAGCTGTCCGGCTTCGCGTCCACGCTGGCCTGCAGACGGCGGTCGCCGAAGCCGATAATTTCCGGCACCAGCACAAACATCCCCCGGCGGGCCAGCTCCAGCGCGAAGCGGTTATGAATATCTGTTTCCTCCTGGAAGGCGCCGTCCGCCTTCAGCCCAAGCGCCGCCCGCTGGCCGGGTCCATGGCCGTGACAAGCCAGCACAGCCGGCAGCTTGCCTGTCCGCTGCTGCGGGTACACGGCATAGGCAGGCACCCGCAGCCCGTCGCAGGTCGTATACGCCAGCTTCTCGATGACGAGGCCGTCATGCTCGAATTGCTCCAGCAGCTCAGGCGCAAGCGGCGCAGGCTCCGGAAAATCGCCGAGCGCTGCGGCGAGCTGCCGCCGCAGCTCCTGCTGCTTGGCGGCGTAAGGAATCGTATGTACACGCGCGTCCAGGCTTGCTGCCAGCGTATCCTGGACAAGCTTGGCTAAATATTGGTCGGGACTCCACATCTCGGTTCAACTCCTGTTTGTCATAATGTTTGTGACACTGAGCGATGCTGTGCTAAAATTGGGCAAGCAGTCTGATTGATCCGGACCACGTCAGCGAAGTCCAAGGGAGGTTCTCATGCGCGAGCCGTTCAGTCCCAAATACCAGATCGGGGAGCTTTCATTTTCCGTCCAGCACCTGCAGCGCCAAGGCTATTCCGCGATGCCGCGTCCGCATCTGCATCCGTTTTATGAGCTGTATTACTTGCTGGACGGCGAACGTGTCTTTTTTATTGAAGGTAAAGTATTTACCGCCCGCAAGGGCGATATGATTATCGTCGTCCCGGGCGACCTGCACGCCACCGCCAGCACCAGTCTGGAGAAATTCGACCGGCTGCTGATCGAATTTTCGCCCCTTTTTGTCCGGGAGGCGGAGCCGCGGCTGCTGGAGCTGCCTGCCTTCCGAACGTCGGCGCTTATCCGGTTTACGATGAAGGAGCAGCCGCTGGTCGAGCAATTGCTGCATCAGCTGCTCAGTGAATGCCGCGAGCAGCCGGAGCTGTATACAGCCTCCGTGCGCCATCTGCTCGTCAACCTGCTGATCCGTATCCACCGGGCCAGCCAGACCGTCCAGCAGCCGGCGGATGTGGAGCACCCGATGCACCAGAAGGTCAGCGAGATTGCCTCGTATATCCACAGTCAATACCATGAGCCGATCACTCTGGAGGGGACGGCCCGGAAGTTTTATATTAGCCCGGCTTATTTAAGCCGCGTTTTCCTGAAGCTGACCGGCTTCCACTTCAGCGATTATGTGCGCAGCGTTCGCATTCGTCAAGCCGAGCGGCTGCTGGAGACGACGCGGGACAAGGTGCAGGCGATTGCCGAACAGGTCGGCTTCGAGCATATTTCGCATTTTAATAAAACGTTTAAAGCCGTCACCGGCATGTCGCCGCTGCGCTACCGTCAAGCCCGCGCGTTGAATTAAGCTGCGGCAGGGTGAACGAACGGCAACGCTTCCATTATAAATCAGGAATGCCAGCCGAATCTTGTCTCGCGCTTGTCAGCTTGGCTAAAACTTGTATATTTTTGCTCTGCGGCTCCGCGTTGGCGAGCTTGCCTCTCTGCATCTCTTGCCCCTAGGGAACAAGAGGGCAGCGAGCAAGCCCAGCTCAACAGGGCAACACGTCTTAACAGTCTCAACAGCCTTAACTTTCTCAACAGCCTTAGCAGCCTTTACCAGACTTAATAGCCTTAACCATTCTTACAGTCCTAACAGTCTAAACAGGCAACAGCCCGTCCTGAGCGTCCTCCAGACGCCTGAACGGGCTGTTACCTGTTTAACCGAACCGCCAAAGGCCGCCAGCCCGAGCTAGAAAGAACCGATGACGAACGAACAGCCGCCGTTAACGGCTCTGTCTGTTCATCCGTCAGGAGACGGCGAGCTGCTTCTTTTTGGTGACGTGAAGATCACCTTGGTATACATGAACGTAAATCGTATACGTATCCGGCTTCTCGAACGTTTTTACGGTCGAATAGGCGCCTGCGCCTGCGGCGTCGGCGGTCACGACATCCGGCAGCGCGTTGCGGTCGCTGCTGCGAATGTCCAACTGGACTCTGGCCCCGTCCTCACTAATAAGTCCGGTTACCTGCGCCGTCAGCGTAACCGGCTGTCCAGCCGCCGCGGTCGCCGGAACGGTTACCAGCTCAACCTTGACCTTCGCAGGGTCCTGTCCCTGATTTTCCGTGGAGCAAGCTGCAGCCGTCAGCAGCAGACAGCCTAACAGCAGTAGCCTTCCTAGTCGCTTCAATCCGCATTCCCCTTTCCTGCACAAGCCCTTCCCTCGTATTGTACCTGTTTTACACGAAAACCGGATGGCTCGATCAGGCCAGTTTCATGGCAGACCTGTGAACGGTTTATGACTTTTTGTAGATCATATGGTCGTAAGGATGACCGGCAATCCGGATGCTCCGCTCCGTGACGAAGCCCTTCCGCTCGTAAAGCTTGCGCGCCGGTCTGTTGTCAGGTTCGACATTGAGCGACAGTCTGCTCCAGCCCGCCTCTTCACTTTGTTTCACAATGAAATCAAGTAACGCCGTAGCCACGCCTTGACCGCGAAATTCGGCGAATACGCACAACGAGTCGATGTACATCTCGTCCTCCCCCGCTTCGAGGTCCAGCGCTCCGGATGCGTCCGGACGCCGCTGGAGAAACAGCTCCCACAGGCGGCCGTCCATCCGCGCGGCATCGGCGCCGGGGTACACCAGAATCATGCCTGCCACCCGGCCGTCCAGCTCCTTCACCGTCACATGGCGGCGGCTGAACCGGGTGTCCTCGGTCAGGAAGGCGTGCTCAATCAAGTCCAGCAGCCCGTCCTCCGTCAGCTGTCCGACAAAGGGCAGCCCTACATCGCGGACGATCACGGCCAGCAGCTGCGCCACTTCCTTGCTGTCTGCTTCTCGCGCAGGTCTAATCATCATGGCTCCTTTCCACAGCTTCCACAGCTCTTCGTCAGGTTAATCCTTTCTATTATAAATGATTAAGACTGCGAATTATACCCGCGCTCCCCATACGGCTGAAGCCTGTCGAGCCAGCGCTCCTCCAGCTTTTTCAGCTCATCCTTCACACTGAAAAACGGGCTGTCCTTGATCTCAAGCACCTCCAGCACCTCGATGCGAAAGGCTGCTTCGCCATACGTCTTCCAGTCCTGCTGCAGCTGCTTGTTCCTATGGCCGCCCGCATTCAGCTCGAATCGCCGCCCGTTCAGATTGCGGAAGTTCGGACTGCTGTCAATAAATACTTTCTGATTGACCGTATTCACGATCTGGTAAATGCCCGCCTCCACCTTGATTTCCTTATAGTGCTGCTGCAGCTCTTTTCTGCGGTTTCTCGTTTCCATAGTTGTCATGCGCCTCGCTTTCTTCGTTTAAAGGGTAACCCGCTTGGTGCGGCCGGGTTCAGGCCATCCAATATGCACTGCCGTCCGGCTTGCGGTTCAAAAACCCGTATTCGATCAAATAGCGCCGCAGCGTGACATGATCATCATACATCGGCTTCAGCAGCTCGTTGACCTCTCGTTCGTGGTACGTGCGCTCGCGTGCAAACCGGGACGCAATTTCACGCAGGATGACCAGCTTTTGTTTTTGCTTTTTCGGAAAGGAGCTCAGACGCCCTGCAGCGCCATCGGGAAAATATTTCGCCAGGATGGCCGCCTGCTCATCGACCGTTACATTGTAACGCTCATCGACCATTTTGGCCGTCTGATGCACCTCGACGAACTGCGGCGCATGCTGATCCTTGCTTTTCAGCAGCTCCATCAGCGCCAGAAATACTTTGGCCTGCCGCTCCTTTTCCTTGAGCGCAAAGCGGTGATTCCGAATGGTCGACGCGCTGCCGATGCCCAGCTCCTTCTGAATGTCCGCGTCGCTGCGCTCCTGGTAAAACAGCCGCAGCAGGCCGTTCTGATGCTCGGTCAGCCCGGTCAGCCGCTTATCCAGCGAGATCAAGTAGTCGAAGACCGATTGATGCGCCATCCGGATATGCAGACGCATATACCGTTCCGCTTCATATAAAACCCCCTCCACGGGGTAAATAATGCCCTTCTCGCAGGCGCTTCCGCAGAGCAGACATTGGAACTGTCCAGCCTGCTCCACATACCCTTGCTTCAACTCCTCCAGCGATGCATTCCAAAACAGCTCAGATAACTCCATAAACCAAACACATCCTATAAATGTTTATCATTTTATAGACATTATATAGTTATGTTTGCTAATTAGTCAATGTTTTCGGGTGGAATGCAAAAAAACCGACCCCCAGCTCGAAGGTCGGTCAATTCAAACTTATTAATCCTTAATACGCTCAATGCGGAATAGCCGGCTGTCATAGCTCCGTACCGCTTCCCATTGCCAGCCATGCGTCATCAGGAACGCGCCGGTGACACCTTTTGCGAACAGATGCGACGCTCCGTCCACCACATGGTAGGTCGCCCCCGGCTCCAGCCCTTTCGCCAGCAGCCGCACATGCTTGCTTCCGTAATGACGCTCGCCGTAGAAGGCAAATACCGCCGATTCGAGACCATCCGCCGATACGTACTGCACAGCGGCATACGGCTTTTGGCGCAGCGACGCAAGCCGGTATTGCCGTCCATCCTGGACAACGTGGCGCAGCGCCTTGTAGGCGGCAATCCACTGGCCTGCTTCGGCCAGCTCGCCGTCCGACCACTCGTTCAGATTGCCCCCGATGCCGAGCGAGCCCATCATCGCCGAGTGAAAGCGGAACGATAGCGGCAGCTCCCGCTTGTTGAGCCAGTTCAGCTCGTCCGTCACCCAGCACATCATCGCCTTCGGGTTGTAGGCGTACGAATAGCCCTCCTGAATAAGCAGCCGGTCGAGCGCATCCGTATTGTCGCTGGTCCATACTTGATCGGTACGGCTCATAATACCGAGGTCGATCCGCGCGCCGCCGCCGGAGCAGGATTCAAACTCCACGTGCGGGAAGCTTGCCCGCAGCTCGTCAATAACCCGGTACAGCCCCTGCACATGGCGGACCCAAAGCTCTTTCTGCCTGCTGCCTGCCGCCGCCCAGCCTGGCTCGGAAAACGCCCGGTTCATGTCCCATTTGATAAACTCGATCCGATGCTCCGACAGCAGCCGCCGCATAAACCCGATCAAAAATTGCTGCACGTCCTCGCGGCCCAGATTAAGCACATACTGGTTGCGGGAGGTTGTGGAGGGCACGCCCTCGAAATGGTAAATCCATTCCGGGTGCTGCCGGTACAGCTCGCTGTCCGGATTCGTCATCTCCGGCTCGACCCAGAGCCCGAACGACATGCCCAGCCCGTTCACATGGTCGATCAGCGGCTGCAGCCCGTTCGGGAACTTGCGCGGATTCACCGTCCAGTCGCCCAGCCCCGCTTGATCGGAATGACGTTCGCCAAACCAGCCGTCATCGACGACAAACAGCTCGATTCCGATGTCGGCCGCTTTGGCCGCAAGCGCCTTCTGGCCTTCCTCGCTGACGTCGAAGTACGTCGCCTCCCAGGAGTTGTACAGCACGCGCCGCGGCTTGTCGCGATGCGGCAGCGGCAGGATAACCTGGCGCTGGAAATCGTGGGCGCTCCGGCTCATGCCGCCGAAGCCCGCCGCCGAATAGCCCAGATACGCCAAGGGCGTTGCGAACGATTGGCCTGCGTCAAGCGCCCACGCGAAGTCGAAGCTTTGCACGCCGCCCGCTAGCTGTACGAAGCCGAAGGCATCCTGCTCTACCGTCAGCTCCCAGCTGCCGGAATAAGCCAGATGCCCGTACCACACCTCGCCGGTATCCTCCGTTGCGCCGTTGTCGACGGCAAACCACGGATTGGCCTGATGGCTTGTACCGCCGCGGCGGCTTTCCATCGTTTTGCGTCCGGGAACGACCGGCTGCTGCACAAGCTGAAATTCCCCGGTCCACATCCCGGTTACGTGCGTCAGACGGTAGTCCTCGCCCCATGGCACGGACGTTTGAAACGATCTCGCCGCTTCAAGCGTCAAGGCCCCGCCAAGGCTTGTAATCGTCTGACTGCGGCCGATCACATCATGCCCGTCGAAGACGATATAGTTCAGCTCCACCTGCAGCAGGCCGCGATCATCCTGCAGCTTCACGACAAGCTGCTCGCGGCCTGCTTCGCGCACGACGGTATGGCCCGCATAGCTGAGCGCTAGGCCGCGTCCGCCGTCCGCCGCCGTTACTTTTAACGTGGGCTCGCTGTACACCAGCTCGCCCCATGGAATATATTCATAGCCCATCACGCCTCTGGGCGATTCAAACGAAGAATGAGGAATGATCACCGGCTGCAGCTGCGCATAGTCGTCAGCGCCCAGACGCGGTCCCCAATGAACCTGGATCAAATGCCCCCGCTCCGCTACGTCGAACACGTAAGCCATCGCTTTACTTTCCAGCACAAAGCGCTGCTTCTCCTCGATCACGATCACACGCATGCTTCATTCCCCGCTTTCTGCGTCAGTACGATGCTTCCCAGAACCGGCAGAGCAAGCTCACCCTCATAGGCCGTCCCGGTAACGGGGTCGATCCACTGTCCCTCCGGCAAAGTCACGACAGCAGGCCGCTCCGTGCTGTGATTCATGCAGCCAAGAAAGACTTTGCCGTCCGCGCCGCGGCGGCTGACCAGCTCGACGCCCTCCGGCGCGGACAGCGTGGCTGCGCCTGCTTCCGCGAAGATCGCGGCGTACAGCGTCTCCAGCATGCTTTCTTCAATCGCGGAGCCGATCGTGTACACCGTTCCTTGACCGAAGCGGTTGCGCGTAATTGCGGGCGTGCCGTCATAAAACGAGCCTTCATATTCGGCCAGCACCTCGGCTGTCGTCGGGTACAGCAGATCGCACCAAATGCGCGCGGAGGAGCGGACGCCGCGCAGCGGCCCGGCTGTGCCGCGCACCGTATAGTGCTGGCTGGACTGCAGCGCCTCATATTCGTGAATGTCGACGCCTGCCAGCTCACGAAGCTCGCCCGGCAGCACGCTTTCGATGACAAAATTGTCCGGCGTTTTCACGCCTGCGCGGTACGTAAGAATGACCGTTCCCCCGGCTGCCGCATACTGCTTCAGCTGCTCGGTAAACGCCGGATTCGTCAGGAAGTAGACCGGGACGATGACCACCTTGTACGACATGATCGAATCGCCGGGCGATACGATGTCGGTCATCGCGTTCAGCCGGTGCGCCGGCGAATAAAAGCGCAAAAACTCCTGCTTGTGGCTGAACAGATCGCTGTGCGGCTGAATGTTCCACGCCCACGCATTTTCCACATCGTAATAGGCCGCCACCTCGCCGCGATACTCGGCCGCTGTCCATTCGTCGCCGAACACCCGCAGCGCGTCGATCACTTCCTTCACCTCGCGGAACTTCCGGCGCGGCACGCCGTCATGGTCAAGAATGCCATGGCAAAACTCCTCGGTGCCGAAATGGGCCGCCCGCCAGCGGAAATAAATAATCGCCTCGGCTCCTCGGGAGATCGCCTGGTACGTCCACAGCTTGGCCTGACCCGGCCGCGGCAGATAGCCGATCCGGCTCCAGCCTTGTGCGCCGATCAGCTGCTCCATAACCCAGAAACCTTTGCCCCCTTTGGCGCCGCGGCATAAATCCATATGATGCGCGATCGACGACGGAGTAATCGGCTCGGCCAAGCCGCCCCATACCGGGTAGTTGTCGAAGGAAACGAAATCGAGATCCTTGGCCATGTCCTTTTGATGAACCGCCTGGTCGGTGTAGACGAAATTATGCGTAATAAACTGCTCCGGCTTGATATGCTTGCGAAGCGCTTCTACTTGCATCCGGTTGTAGCTTGTGTAGCTGTCTGCGCAGAAGCGGTCGAAGTCGAGCAGCATGCTCGGATTATGCTCCTGGTAAACTTTGCGCGGCGTCGGAATTTGCTCCCACGCGGTGTAGGTTTGGCTCCAGAACACGGTTCCCCACCGTTCATTCAGGTTATCCAGCGTTCCGTATTTAGCCTGCAGCCACGCCTGAAAAGCAAGCCGGTCCTCGTCTCCATAGCTGCGGTCAGACTTCTCATGTCCGTATTCGTTGTCCGTCTGCCAGCCGATCACCTGCGGATGCTGCCCGTACCGCCGGGCCATCGCCTCGACGATGGCGGACGAGAACTCCCGGAACCTGTGGCTGTTCACCGTATAGTGCCGCCTTGCCCCGAAGCTGATCGTGACGCCGTTCGCATCGACAGGCAGTATATCCGGATAGCTGTGCGCCATCCAGGCGGGAGGCGTCGCGGTCGGCGTACCCAGCACCACGGATAACCCCTGCTCCGTCAGCCGCTCCAGCACCTCGTCGAAGAAGCTCCAGTCATAGCGCCCTTCCTCGGGCTCCATAAGCTGCCAGCCGAATTCGGCGATCCGCACCGTGTTGACGCCCAGCTCCTTCATCAGCTTGAAATCCTCATCCCAGCGCGCCTTGGGCCACTGCTCCGGGTAATAGTCCACCCCAATATGCATCATGACTCACTCCTTATTCGCTTGATCTGAACTAAAACCTACAAAAAGGCTGTCCCCAGGCAGCTCTTGAGTGCCTCGGAGAACAGCCTCCTTGCTCCTTTTTTGCTGGCGTCAGCCGCATGCGTGCGCTGGCTCCGCCTCAATCTGTCGACGGATCAGCGCGCCTAAGTCCTCGGCGTACCCGGCGATGACGCTCCGGGCCTGCCCGGTACGCACGCTTGCAGCGCAGCGATTACCCTTTTACAGCCGAGCCAACGGTAAGGGCCTTCTCCACCTGTTCGCTGAACAGCATGTAGACGAGCACCGTCGGCAAGCTCGCAATTGTCATCGCGGCCCCCATGGCGCCCCACTCCGTCGTGAACTGGCCTTGGAAAAACAGCAGGCCCAGCGGCAGCGTCTTTAAGTTTTCTTTCGTAATCAGCATCAACGCCATCGGAAACTCGTTCCATGCGGCGAGGAAGACGAAGATCACCATCGTCGCAATCGCCGGCTTCACAATCGGCAGCATGACGCGCCAGAAGGTTTGGTAAATCGTCGCTCCGTCAATGCAGGCCGACTCCTCCAGCTCATTCGGAATGCTGCGAAAGAAGCCGTAGAACACCATCGCGGAAAACGACAGGTTAAACGCGATATACGGCACGATCAACGCCAGATACGTATTGGCCAGATGGAAATCACGCACCAAAATAGCCAGCGGAATCATAATCACCTGTACAGGCACGAACATGCCGATAATGACGTACGTATTTGCGACCTCCCGGAACCGCCACTGCATACGGGATACCGCATAAGCAAACATGACGGCCAACGCAATCGTTCCGACCACCGTTACCACGGATACGAACAAGCTGTTCATAAAGTACATCGGGACGTTGAATTTCGTCCAGGCCTGCACATAGTTTTCCCAGCGGAAGCTGGTCGGCGGGCCAAACGGATTGGTAACGAAAATTTCGTTATTTGATTTTAAGGAATAAAAAACCATCCAAATAAGCGGATATACCGAAATGATTGCATATAGCCATAAAAATAGCTGCAAAATCGGTAACTTTTTTCGCATTCTGGCGGCTCTGATCATGTTCCCTCTCCTCCTCTAGTATACGATCCGTTCGCGAGCCACCAGACGGTTAATGACAAGCGTAACCACGAGACATTCAATGACCAGGAATGCCGCCGCCGCGCTGCCGTAACCGAATTCGTTAATGCGGAACGCCGAACGATACATCAGGTAGGTGAGCGTGTATGTCGTCGTACCGGGACCGCCGCCCGTCATAATGAACATATTGGCAAAGGCGTTCAAACCGCCCGTCACCGCAAGCACCAGGCAGAACTTGTACGTTTCCGACATCAGCGGAATGGTAATATGCCAATGCGCCTTCCAGCGCTCGGCTCCGTCAATGCGGGCCGCTTCCAGATACTGCTCGGGGATGGAGCGCACAGCCGCCAGCAGCAGCGCAAAATGGTAGCCCATATATTGCCAGGCGTTAACGGCCGCAATCGCGAAAATCGACGTCTTTTCATTGGTCAGCCAATCCTGGCGATACTCCAGGCCAAGCAGCTCGAACAACTTGTTGATCAGACCGTTCTCCCCATTGTACATCGCCAGCCACAGCTGACAAACGACCGTGATGGACAAAACAACCGGAATAAAGTAGCTGATCCGCAGCAGCTTGCGCCCCTTGAGCAGCGCATTGGATACCGACAGCGCCAGCAGCGTGCCGATCCCGATCTGCAGCACGACCAGCACAAGCGCGAAAACAAGGCCGTTATAAAGCGACGTATAGAAAATGCGGTCCTCAAAGAGCCGCGTGTAATTGTCGAACCCAATAAATATGCCCGGAGTCAGTCCGTCCCATTCGTACAAGCTGCGGAAAAAAACCTGTACAATCGGCCAAAACACCATCACCGTAAACAGCAGCAGCGTCGGCAGCGTAAACAGCGCAATCGCCAGCTTATTGCCCATAAACTTTTTCATAATCGTTCTCTCCTGCCTGGAAAATGCTCACACCGGCCACAGCAGTGCATGACCGGTGCGAGGAAGAACCGTTTACTTCAATGCATTTTCCAAATCTTTTACAAACTGATCTACCGTGTACGTGCCTGTCATCAAGTTTTGCGATGCATCCTCAACAGCGGCTTTGAACTTAGGATTCGACAAGCCCCATGCGAAAGCGGTCGTGCTTGTAATGTTCGGAATGTCTTTGGACAGCTGCTCCATCATTGGCGGGTATTTCTTCTCGATCGGCTTGTCTACCTTCGTCGCTACGATCGGGTTGGCGCGTTGCGTATACTTGTATTCGGCATATTTCAGGGAGATGAAGCTTGCCACCTTCGCCGCCAGCTCTTTATCCTTCGTGTTCGCCGATACGGCGTAGCCGGAAGGGCCGCCGGAGCCGCTGAATGCCAGCTTGCTCTTCTCGTACGAAGCCGAGTCCGGAGCCGGGTAGTACATGTAAGCCGCCTTATCGCCAAGCGATTTCGTAGCCGCCTCAATTTCCCACTGGCCGTTCAGGAACATCGCTGCCTTGCCTTCGTGGAACATCGCAGCCGCCTGGTCATAGTTCAGGTTCGTAGCGCCCTTAGGCAGCATGCCCGCTTTCACGAGATCCACAACCTGCTGAGCGGCCTTCTTGTACGCATCGTCGGAAGGCTTCGCCTTGCCTTGATCAAGCGCTGTAATGCCGGCAGGGTTGTAACGGGTTGCAAACATGTCGACCAAAGCCACCGTCGGCCATTTTTCTTTTGCGAACAGCGACATCGGCGTAATGCCTTTCTCCTGGAACGCCTTCACAGCTGTCATCATCTCGTCGAAGGTCGTCGGCACCTTCACGCCGTTTTTCTCGAACAGCTCCTTGTTATAAAACAGCAGCACCAGCTCATTGCCCGCATACGGGAATGCATATACCTTGCCGTCGGCTGCGTACAGCGTGTTCATAGCGCTCGCGTGCATCTTGTCTTTAAATTTGAATTTCTCGACGTATTCGTCCAGCACCAGAATGTTGTTGGATTTTTTGAACGTATTGATCTGATCCAGACCGGCCTGGAAAATATCCGGCAAATTGCCTGTCGCGGCATACGTCTTCAGCTTCTGGCCGTCGTCCTGCGCCTGAACCTCAAGCTCCAGCTCTACATTCGGCATTTCCTTTTTCAGCTCCGCAACCGCGTAGTCGTACGGAAGCTTCGTATCGTCATCGGCATACTGCGCGTAGATGCGCAGCTTGGTTACGCCGCCAGCGGCCGCCGTATCCTTGCTGCCGGCTTGCTCTGTCTGCTTTTGCTCGCCTGCACCGCATGCCGCCAGGGTCGTCATCAAACTTGTAACAAGCACTAACGAAAGCGCCTTCTTCATGGTAATAACCTCCCTCTAATGTTCCCTACAAGATATGAGTTTACTGGGAAACACGGCTGCCGTTAATGGATTAAACGATGCATTCTTGCACTATTCGCGCATATCGGCTAGTGGCTGCGCTGATTTTCGTAGTCGCTCGGCGAATAGCCGTAGTATTTCTTAAACGCTCTGCTGAAATACGCCGGGTCGTTGTAGCCGATCCGCTCGGCAATGTCCGACAGCTTGCTTCCGCCGCGGCCGATCAGCTCCTTGGCCCGCTGCATGCGCGTATGGGTCAAATAGTCGGTGACGGTCATGCCCAGCTCCTTCTTGAACACCGCCCGCAGGTAGCTCGAATTAATGAACACATGCTGCGCGATTTGCTCCAGATTCAACTCCGAATCCCGGTAGTGCTCCTCCACATATTTTTTGGCCGCCTCCGCAATTTTGCGCGACTTCGTTTGCTTATGCAGCTGCCCGTATTGCAGCGCCTTGTGGAACAGCCCTTCGATCCATTGTCCGGCTGCATCTATCGCTTCCATCCGGGTAATCTCGCTGTACGGGAAAAAATCCTCGCCGAAGCAATCCTCAATCGGATGCCCGCTTTCCGATACGTACGAAAGGCATAACGAGACAAGGCCCATGCAGATGACATAGGTGTATTCGATGGACAGCCGCTGCTCATGGATGCTGGTAAAAATCGCTTCAAGCCCGCTTTTCACGGCATTCCAGTCGTTCATGCGCAGCCGGATCAGCAGCTCCTCATTGGTCTCCGGCGTAATAAAAGCGCTCGTGTCGGTCACAGCTCCGCCGCTCCCCTGCTGCTCGTACCGGATGACCCGGTCGTTGCCGAGCAGAAACTTCCGCTGGAGGGCGCTCAGCGCTTCCTCATACGAAGCGCGAATTCCCGCGTAGCCTTCATGCCACCCGCCGATGCCGATCGTGATGGTGAATTTCAAATATTTCTTGATCAGAAAGCACAGCTTCTCATAGCCCTCCTGCTCCTGCGGCGGTCCTTGTCCGGGCTTCCCCTCCCGAATGCAGAGAATGCGGCCCTCCGCACCGTTGAAGACAAGCGGCGGCTCCCCTGTCACCATCGTTTCCTCCAAAATATTCGTGACGGCGAAGCGCCACAGCAGCTTGTCGCTGACCCGATTCCACTTCTGGTCCATACTGTCAATTTCGATGCAGGCGACCTGCAGCGGGCCGGATAGCGATTTAATGCCCAGCATGTCCAGCCGCTGCTTCGTCTCCTCCTGCGTCAGGTTGTAGTCCCGGCTGACGAGATGGTTCAGGAAGCCTTCCTTCAGCAGCACTTGATTGGCCTGCAGCGTCATCCGCTCCTCCTGGGCGCGGACGATGTTCGTTTGCAGCCGCAACAGCGTAAGGATCAGCTCCTCCTTGGAAAACGGCTTGAGAATGTAGTCCTCGACCCCCAGCTTCAGCGCGCGCCGCGCATATTCGAACTCGCTATACCCGGTTACCAGCACGATGCCGGTGTCCGGCAGCTCCTGCTTCAGCCGTTCGGTCAGCTCCAGGCCGTCCATAAACGGCATATTGATATCAATCAGCGCAATCGCCGGCCTATGCTCGCGGGCAAGCTCCAGCGCCTCCACGCCGTTTTTCGCCTCGCAGCATATTTCCAGCTGGTACTCGCCCCAGGAGATCGTTGTCCGCAAATAATCCCGGAAAATCACTTCATCATCGACAATCATCACTTTAAGCATCCTTACTCCACCTGTCCTTCCGCGTTAACCTGCTGCGCCGGCAGCGTAATTGTGACAACGGTTCCTGCGCCGGGAGAGCTTTCGAGCTGCAGGCCGTATTCCTCTCCGTAAAACAGCTTGATCCGGTCGTCCACATTAGGCAAGCCGAAGCCGGTTTGTCCGCCGCTATCCGGAGCGATCATTGTGCGCCTCAGCTCCTCCAGCTTCTCCGCCGTCATGCCGACGCCGTCGTCCTGCACCTCAAGCACGATGGCATCGGCCGCCCGGTAGCCGCGGATCACCAGCAGCCCCATGTCCCCTTTTTCCTTGAGCCCGTGGTAGATGGCGTTTTCCACCAGCGGCTGGATCGTCAGCTTGAGTATTTCCTGCTGCATGATGTCTCCTTCTACATCGAACCGGTACGTGAACACGTCCGAATAACGGATATGCTGAATGGCGAGATAGTCCTTCACATTGCGCAGCTCCTCCTCGATGCGGATTCGCTCCCGCCCTTTGCTGAGGGCCACCCGGTAGAAGTCGGCAAGCGCCTTCGTCGTCCGGGAAACGTCCTTGACCCGGCCCATTTCGGCCAATGCATAGATAACATCCAGCGTATTGTACAGGAAATGCGGCTTGATCTGCGCCTGAATGAGCGCCAGCTCGTAGCCCCGCTTTTTCTTCTGCTCCTCCGTAATGTTTTCCACCAGCTCCTTAATGCGCCGGGTCATCGTATTGAAGCCCAGCGAGAACAGCCCCATTTCATCCGTGGAATTGATCTCGATCCGGACGTCCAGATTGCCTTCATGGAAGCCCTTCATTCCCTTGGCCAGCTTAATGATCGGACCTGCAATCAGCTTCGAGAGCAGCGCGGAGCCGCCGAGCGCAAACATCAGGCATAACGCGCCGATGGTCAAAATCACAAGCGTTATCTGGTCCAAATCAGCCGTCAGCTCGCGCAGCGGAATGATACTGACCAGCTTCCAGCCGAGCTGGGGGAAGCTATGGCTTGTGACGAGCCGTTCCATCCCTTCCATCGGGAAAATAGCGGTCGCATCCTCCGCA
Source organism: Paenibacillus sp. sg306046 (assembly GCF_059821225.1). Taxonomy (NCBI): domain Bacteria; kingdom Bacillati; phylum Bacillota; class Bacilli; order Caryophanales; family Paenibacillaceae; genus Paenibacillus; species Paenibacillus sp. sg306046. Next base: position 200,627 of record NZ_JCAMRT010000008.1, on the reverse strand, counting down.
TGTTGTACCCACCGCTGCAAACTGAGGTTGGCGATCGGCTCCAGCAGCTCGGACGGCTGCGCAGAGGAAACGATGCTGCCTTCGCGGTCGGCGATCATATAATTGCTCGACGGCAGAGCCCCCATATTCCGGTACACGGCTGACAGCGAGGATTCCTTGATATTTAAAATGAGCACGCCCAGCGTCTGGCCGGTATTGATGTTGACGATTTTTTTTCCGAGCGTCAGCACCGGTACGGTGGAATCCGATACCAGATAGTCTCGGCGCTGCATCGGCAGCCATACATTCAGACCGTTTGTTTCCATCACCTGCCGGTACAGCATGCTGTGGAGAGCCGCGGCGGACTTTTCCTCCACGCGCGCGCTCGATCCGTACACGACTCCCTGCTCGTCGATCAGAGCCGCCGAATCAACCTCGGGAAACACCAGCAAGCCAAAGCTCAGCTGATTTGTAATGGCCGTGTAGCGCTGCAGGCTTGTCGACTCCGAGGGTATGGCCAGCTCCGGGGCCAGCAGCTTGTTTAAGTTCAGCGTCAGCATATTAGCGCAGCTTTCCGCATTGGTCAGCATACTGCTTAGCCGTGTAATAATAAGCGAAGAATTGTCCGACACGTTTTTCTTCGTTTTCTCGATGATCGCCTCCGAATAGATGAGGTTGGAAGCATAACCCAGCACGAAGAGCGGGACTAAAATTAAAGGCACGTACACCGCGAATATTTTCGTTCGAATGCGCTGGTTGCGAAACCATTGCGACAGGCTGCCTCGCTGGTTGATGCTCATGACGGTTCACCGGCTTTCCATGAAATTTCGATTTATCCATTATACATCGCTCGCGGCAGAATGGCAGAAGGAAAACAAAACGTTAATCAAAGGAGGAGCTATGCCAATGATATGCGTTACAGCGCAGCGTCTATACAGTCTGAGGGCCTTCAACTTCCGCTTCGCATCAGCTATACTGAAACAGACGACTGGCGATTGATGGAATCCGTCATTATACATACACCATAATTTATATTATGTAAACTTATAGGCTGAAGCCGACTGGAGTGAGCCTGATGAACGTCATCAAAGCGAAGGACCGCCTGGAGCTGGAGAAAAAAATACCGACCATGCCCTGGTACGTCGAGAAATTTATCAACTACAAGCTGCCGGACTTGTCCCCTTCCTCCCTGCTGGAATATACACGCGATTACGAGGCTTTCTTCTCCTGGCTGCTTGCGGAAGGACTGGCCGGCGAGGCGCAGCGCGTTCAGGATGTTCCTCTCGTTGCGCTGGAGAAGCTGCATATGGACAGCATCGACAACTTCAAGATGCATCTCGCGCTGCGCAAAACAAATACAAACACGCGCACGACGATTTCGCGCAAGCTGTCGTCCCTCCGGTCGCTGTTCCATTACTTGAGCCAGATCGCGGAGGATGAGGAGTTTTATCCGCTGCTGAAGCGCAACGTGATGGCCAAGGTGGAAATCAAGCGAACGCATCGCCCCAAGGATACGGCCGCCAAGCTGGAGGGCAAGCTGCTGCAGGAGGAAGAAATTACAGAATTTGTCCATTATGTACGTATCGGCTATGGACACGATGTCGCAAGCAACAAGCAGGCGGCCTATGCCCATGAGCTGAACAAAATCCGCGATACTTGTATCGTCAGCCTGATTTTGCATTCCGGGCTGCGTGTCTCGGAGGTCGTGAACCTGAACGTCGAGGATGTGGAGTTGAAAAAAAAGCTGCTCTACGTCTTCCGCAAAGGGAAAAACGACGAAACCTTCAAGTCGCCCGTCTACTTCCGTCAGGATGCGGTGGACGACCTGTCCCGTTACCTGGAGCTGCGCAGCTCCGCCTATAAAGCGCCAAAGCGGGAAAAAGCGCTGTTTCTTGCCATCGCCAACGGCAAAAAAGAAGGTGAACGCATGACGAAGCGCGCGATGCAGGAAATGGTGAACAAGTACGCCAAACGGTTCGGCAAGCCGTATTTATCCGTTCATAAGCTGCGGCATTCGTTTGCCACCGACTACTATTTGCGCAATGATTTGTACCGCACGCAGGAGCAGCTCGGGCACGCCTCCCCTGAAACGACCCAAATTTATGCCCATCTGACGGACAAGACGATGTCCCAGGCCATAGACAAAAAAAGCTTGTAATCGAAGATGCTGCAAGCAAAAGGACGGTCACCCTTCGGTGCCGTCCTTTTGCTTGCAGCCTTTTTGCTTGATTCCCGGCTGCTATTGGCCTTTGCTAATCCAAAATGACACGCTTTCGCCCTTCGCCAGCACCGTGCCGGGGGCTGGACTTTGGCGAAACACCGTGTTTTCGGAGTTCGGATTTTTCTCCAAATAAAATTCATACCGCAAGCCGTAAGCAAGCGCGCGTTTCTCGGCATCCTGCCGGTTCAGGCCGATCAGCTGCGGAGCGGCGACCGATTCGGCTTCGGCATCCACGGGCGGCTCATCCTCGGCGCCTGCCGCAGACGTGCCGGCTGCCGGGGCCTTTCCCCCATTGTCCGGCTTTTTCTCGGTGACCTTGCTGCTGACCAGCGGCGTTTTGCCGGAGGCGCTGTCCACAGGCAGCGGTCTGCTATCCTCGAAGGACTCCACCGACGACTTGGTGCCCAGACGAGCGCCTACCTCCAGGAAGAGGAAAAACACCCCTACTGCGCTAACCAGCGCTACACCTGCCAGCGTAAAGCCCAGCAATGTCTTGCGCATGACTCGGCGGCCCAGCGGCCCGGCTTCCGACTCCTCGTCCTCCTCGGCAGCCGACGGCTGATCCATCCGCAGCGTGGTCGCTTCGGTAAAGCGACGCGTTTCCATGCCAAGCTGCTGACCGCTTGCAGCCAGCTCGCCGCGCAGCGAAGACAACGCGGCCGACGCCGATGCCGCAAGCGGAAGCTCGCCCTGACGCTCCTGCGTCGGCGGGTTCAGCAGCGGGTTCGGCCGCTCCTCGGTGAGCGCCGGCCCGGCGAGCGCGGCCAGCCGCGTGACAAAGCCGCGCAGCGCCGTTTCACCTTGCCATGCCTGCCGGAGCAGCTCCAGCAGCAGCCTGCGCCAAACGTCGGATTCGGCTGTACCCAGCGCCGTATCAAGCTGGCGCAGACGCTCGCTTTCCGCATCGGGAGCAGCTTCCGTGCCGCAAACGAGCTGAAAGATCAGCAGAGCCAGCCCGCAAGCCTCCTGCGTATGACGCGGCGCTTGCTCCCAGTAATTAATAATTTTCAGCTGGCCGTCTAAGCCCACCCAAATATTATCCACAAGCGCGGAAAAACCGGAGATCCGTTTATCCGCAGCGTCGAGCAAACCCCGGCCCAGCTCGGCAACGGCTGCCGCTGCTTCCAGCGGCGACCACCCGGCTTCCTTGAGCCGGAACGACAGCGGCTCTCCGCCTTGTGATTTTAACACGGCATAGATGGACAAGTCCTCGACTCCGACATCCAGCAAATGCAAAAACCGGTTATCTGTATAAGGAGCAACCGCCTGCAATAAACGCAAATACGCCTGCTGCTCCATACGGCTCGGCTGCTCGGACACAAACACAGCAATATCCCGGCGCAGCGACAAATCCGTTCCCGCAAACAGCATGCCATTCCGGGACGGCAAAATCGGCTTATGCAGCACATATCGGTCACGGAGCGTCTTTTCCATGCGACCCCCTCCAAACCTTGTACTTACTTCAGGGATTAACCCATCTTGTATACGTTCAAACGCACGTCAACCCTATTCGGTAAACAACCACCTTCATACCATTCGCAGGCAAGCGTCATTTTAAGTACCATTCAGCGGCAAATCTTTCACGTTATTTATGATTTATATTCGAAATTATCAACCACGCGTCTTGCCGGACAGGCAGATCGGAACATCCGAGTATAGGTCTTTCTATTCTAGCTTAAATGTCAGCCGACTTCAAATTTATGTGCGCAGCCGAAGAAAAATCCGCTATTCATTGAAAATAATGTACATGACGGAAATGTCATACCTTGCGGTTTCTTTCGTAAGATTCGCTTCTGCTGCCAGATGTAGCGTATAGTAGGAATTGCTGAAAATTAATTACAGGAGGCTATAGCCATGTCACAGGATATTTGGATTAACCTGCCGGTCAAGGATGTGGAGAGGTCCACTGCCTTTTTCAATGAGATCGGATTCCATGCGGTGAGCGTTGGTGACGAAAGAGCCAAGCTTGCCATCGGCCAAACAACGATTCTGCTGTTCCCGGATGCGACGTTTGAGCAATTTACAGGTTCAAAAATCGCAGATACTTCCCATAGCGCAGAGGTGATTTTTTCCATCGGCGCTAAAAGCAGAGAAGAAGTAGATGCCTTCATTCAAAAGGTAGAGGTTGCCGGAGGAAGCATCTTTGGCAGGCCGAGTGAAACGGACGGCTGGATGTACGGCGCAGGATTTGCCGACCTGGACGGTCATCGCTGGAACCTGCTGTACATGGATGAGAGCAAAATGCCGAAGCGCTAATACGCGACGCTGATTCGCCGCCATTGGCAACCGTTCCCTTTCCTATGGTAAACTACGATCAGACTTACCCAAGGAGGCAGCCCATGAGCGCTTATGACATTCGTACTTATGAAGATACGTACACGGTATATGAGTTAAAGGAGCTGGCGACGGATTCATGGTTCCGGATTGTGCCGCAGCGCGGCGGGATCGTGACCAGCTACGGCACAGCCGGCGAGGAGCGATTGTATTTGGACCGCGCTACGCTGCTGGACCCCGCAGCCAACATTCGCGGCGGCATCCCGGTGCTGTTCCCCGTCAGCGGCTTTGTGACGGATAATGTCTATGAGTGGGAGGGCGAGCGTTACGCGATCAAAAATCACGGCGTCGCCCGTAATGAGGCATGGACGGTTGAACGTACCGGCGACGACCACGGCGTATATATGATCGTATCGCTCCGGGCGAATGAACAGACGCTGGCTTCGTTTCCATTTGATTTCGAGCTGCGTTTCACCTACCGGCTGCTGGACGGCCGCTTGACAATTGAACAGGAGTACGTGAATCATACGGCTAAGCCGATGCCGATGTATCCGGGGTTCCATCCGTATTTTCTGGCCGATGCGAAGGAAGCGCGCTACCAGACGGATGCCACGCTGCTGTACGATTTCAACGATCATCAGACCAAGCCGTATACAGGTTCTGTTGATCTGGATCAGCTGCCTGAATCCGTCGTCTTCCAGCATGCTCAGGAGCCGGCGATCAGCGTCGAATTTACCGGTCGCCAGCAGGTGGCGTTGACGTACAGCGGCAGCTTCCGCTATGTGGTGCTCTGGTCGGTGAAGGACAAGCCGTTTATTTGCGTGGAGCCATGGATGGCGATGCCGGATGAGATCAACCGCAAACAGGAACTGACGTACGTGCCGCCGGGTCAGACGATTCGCGCCGAGCTGTCGATCCACAGCACCTCTTGCGTATAAATAGCCGCAGCAAAAGGGCAATTTGTCGCAGCGTCGTCCAAGCGGACGCGCAGCTGACAGATTGCCCTTTTTTCCAAGCTGTAAACTTGAATCATTGTCGAAAATGTCTGAAAAATCGGATAACGCATCGCTTCCTGCGCTTCCCCGGGAAATGATCGGCAGCGGCCTGTTATTTCCTCAGCGGCGACGGATTTCCCGCTTGCTCCACAGCCAGAGCATCCGCTACAAGATGGAAATAAGCGGCCGGATGCGGCACAAAATCCGCAGCCGTCACCGTACGCATATGCGCCGACAGCCGTCCGTCCTCGCCCAGCTGCACGCCATGGATCGTTTCGGCATCCAGCCGTCCGTCCGCCAGCAGGCGAAACTCAGCCAGCCCCAGCCTGTACAGCCCGGTCACCTCATCGGCCTGCAGCACGTAGTCCTCCAGCGGCTGGTCGCAGCGCAGCAGGTAGATGTGGCAAAACTCCCGGTCTATGCAATCGGCGGCAATGATATCCTCCTCGGTAAAAATACCGCATGCAACCAGCTCCGCGAACTCTGCCCGCACGCCCAGCTCTTCCTCCAGCTCCCGCACGCCGTCACTGGCCTGCTCTCCCGCCAGCAAATGGCCCGCGCTCGACACATCCAGCAAATCCGGGAATATATCCTTATCCGGATGGCGCTGCTGCAGCAGCACCTGCACGCCCAGCTCCGTTTCCGTCCACAGCCAGCAGTGAAAGGTCTGGTGCCATAAGCCTTGCGCATGGGCTTCCCCGCGTGTTGCGGTCCCGATCCACTGCCGCTGCTCGTTAAAGATATCAAATCGTTCCTCCGCCTTGCTCATCTTCAAGTCCTCCCGTCTATTGGCTTATTAATACCCGCGGTCGATATTTACCCGATTCGGCAGCGCGGTTTGTCCCTGACAGAGCGCCTCCCACACAGCCGCCAACGTGTCCGCCGCCTCCCCGATGTCGGTGACAGCCGCGATATGCGGCGTTACGATGACATCCGCGCGCCCCCAAAGCGGCGAAGACGCAGGCAGCGGCTCGACGGCGGTTACATCCAGCACCGCCAGCCGCAACTGGCCCTCGTCCAGCGCTCGGAGCAGGTCCGGCTCGACGACGCTGCCGCCCCGGCCTACATTGATGAAACCGCAGCCCTGCTTCAGCTCGGCCAGCCGCTGTGCATCAAACAATCCTGCCGTCCGCTCCGTCAGCGGCAGCGTGTTGATCACCCAATCGGCCTGCTGCAGCAAGCCGGCGGCCTCGCCCAGCGACGCTGTGGTGTCGAAGGCCGGATGGGCCGCACCGCTTGCCGACACGCCAAGGATTCGTATCCCTAGCATCCGCAGCAGCCCGGCGATGGCCTGGCCAACCGCGCCTGTGCCGAACACGGCAACAGTTCGCCCGGCTAAGGGGACAGCCGCGTGAGGCTGCCAGCTGCGGGCTTGCTGATCGGAGCGGAAGCGGCTATGCTGCTGCGTATCGGCCAACATATAGCCCAGGCAATATTCCGCGATTTTACGGCCCAGCTCGCCCGTCGTACGGGTCAGTATGGTCTGCGCAGGCCAGCTTTTCTGATAAAGAAATGCATCCACCCCTGCGCCAAGCGCATGCACCCAGCGGAATTGCTCCGCGCGGAAGCCAGGCACCGGTCGGAAACCGACAAAAGCGTCGGCCCATGCCAAGTCCTCCTCTGTCACAGCGTCCTCGGGACGGCCGCGCAGCTCGGCTGCGATCAACCCGTCGAGCCGCTCCAGCAGCTCAGCCTGCAGTCTGCCGGTTATTAAGATTCGTCTGATCTCCATCGTTGCTCACCCGTTCTTCTCATTGTCAGTTTAATCTCGGATGGTGTATCATGTATGTCATTGACATGTATATAGCGAAGGAGTTTTCCCATGAACGTTCATGAAGCCATTACCGCACATACGTCCAAGCAGCATGCGCATCTGCAGCGCTTTCTGGAGCTGGAGGCCGGGCGCGAGCAAGCGATTGACCGCGCGCTGACCGCTCATGCCGAAGGCCGCCCAGTCGATGTCAGCGATATCAATGCCTGGACAGCTCGGATCAACGAGCACGCCTTGAAGGGCATTTCGCCGACCAGAGTGATGGTCACGGAGCAGATGGTCCGCGAATTCGCTGCGCGCGGCTGATCTCACCTGCTCCGGCATCGGAGCTTATACCGCGCACCTGCGGAGGCGCCGCGCTGCTGAGCTAGCAACTAAACCGCGAAATGCGGAGACCTCGTGTTGCTAGCTAGCCACTTAACCGCGAAATACGGAGGTCTCGCGTTACCAAGCATCGACTAAGCCGCAATAAATCCGCAAGCAGACTGCTTGCCTGCCTTTACACCTGCCCCTGTGCCCTTGCGATCAAGATCGCTGTCGCACGGGCGGGTGTTTTTTATACCCGAACGGCTCCGTTTATTTCCCGGGTATGGCTCCGTCTATTCGAAATATTTACGCTCCTCAACCTGAACGAGACACATAGCGGCAATATCAAGCCATTGCTCCAAATCCTCGATGTGGCTTTCGTCGATTTTATGCGCAAAGCGAATCGACACCTGGTACCCGCCCTCGTCTTCGGCAGCCGTTTTGTCGTGCTCGACCGCCTTCCCGTCAGGCTGCAGCACAACAGTTAGCTCATGCCGGATCTCTACGTCCTCGCCCCAGAGACGGATCAAATATTCATGCAGCGCCGCTGTGTAAGCCCGGTAAGCGCCTGGCAATTGCAGCGTCAGCTGCAGCTCTGCGCCCGGACGCTGGTCCGCAGCCCGCGCAATCCGTCGCTCCAGCGCAAAGTCCGTCAGTCCGCTGGACAACGTAACGACCGCCTGACAGCGGCCCTCCACCGGCCGCAGCTTCATCCGAAACGTTCGCGACATTGCCGCGAGGTCCGCCAAATCCTCGCGCCCGGTCAGCCGCACATTCCCTTCAGCATCCAGATCGTACAGCTTGCCTTCCATGACAACCTTCAAATTGTCGAATATCGTCGGATCAAACATTCCGCCCACTCCATCCCTTTCTTAGCCTGCCGTTACTCGTCTCCTGCTCCCTGACCAAGCCTACATGGTGCAGAAGCCATGTCCGTTTCAGCAGCTGCTGTATGCTCAGGCTTGACAAGCCCTTAGCCAAGCGGCAGGTCGCGCACGTCCAGCACATCGCCTTGCCGCCAGCTATCCGAGCCGATCAGCCGGATCAGCTTTGCTGCCGCTTCATCGGCCGACAGCAGCTGACCGCTCGCCTTCAGCTCCACGAAGCGGCCCTTGGCCGGGAACGATTCCTCGTCGGCCGCCCGGATTTTCGCCTGCATCCCCGTGTCGATGACGCCGGGCGCAATGGACAAAAACCGGACCGCTCCCGGCGCTTCGCCTTGCTCGGCGGCTCCGCAGCGGACCATCATATCAAGCGCCGCCTTGGTCGCGCAATAGGCGCTCCAGCCCGCGTAAGGCTTGCGCGCCGCGCCGGACGACACCGCAACGACCGCGCGCGCAGCCTGCCTGCGATAAGGTTCCGTCAGCCGTATAAAGGCAGAAGTCAGCACAAGCGGAGCTGTCAAATTAACCGCCGTATGCAGCGCAAGCTGGCGGTCGTCCGCCTGCTCCAGCCGACCTATTGGCTCCAGCATACCGGCATTATGAACCAAGGTCAGCCGTCTTGCGGCTGACAGCGGAACGAGCTCCAGCGCCTGCTCCAGCTTGTCCTGCAACGTTTCGCTGTCCGCCAGCTCGCACGCGACCGCGATAAACCGTCCGCCGCTGGCCGCCGCCACTTCGGCCAGCGAACCGTCTGCATAGCGCGCCAAGCCGATGACGACAGCGCCCTGTCTGAGCCAGCCTGCAGCCAGCGCGGCTCCAAGCCCGCGCGTTGTCCCCGTAATCACATAGACGTCCATCCAGCCCGTTCCCCCTCCAAAAAAATAATCCCCGGAGCCCGGGGATTTGCGCAAGCGTTGCTCAGGGAGTCATCCAATCGTCAGCCGTAATTCCCTGCTCCACCGCAAATTCGAAATCATACACATCGTATACTTGCACCGGGATTTCGGCTTGAATAATTTTATCCATAAATTCGATCTGATCCGTAATCACCGGCGCCTGCTCGCGCAGCGAGGTCAAAATCACTTCCGTTTCAATCGGGTCAACGGCCTCCCCGTACTGGGCGTTTTCCATCGCGTTGATGACCGTAAAGGTCACGTGCGGATTGATCGGCAGCGGCGGACTTGACCGCCACGGAGCCTGCAAAGCGCGCTCCAGCTTTTTCTTGTTGAATGGATCGTCGAAAAAGGCAATCAGCTCAGCAATTTTCTGCTTCACATGAGCGTCATCGCTCGCCTCCGGCATCACCGGCTCCGAGCTATCCTTCATCTCATATAGCTCCATAATCGTATGATATGGAATTAAATACTCTACGGGCTGACTGGGCGCCATTAACTCTCCATAAATCGCGACCAGCACCGCTTCAATTACGAATCGCCGGGACATGCCTGGTCCCTCCTTCAGCTGATGCGTCCGTCCATCTTGTCCGGCCTCATTATTTCATAACATAAAACAACAAAAATGTCCATCGACATCGTACCCGACCGGACAACCGCCTTGCTGCAAAGAGCTCGCGGGGCGGCTCAGCAGCGCTCTTTGAGCTGCGGTTTTTGAAATCCGACTATTTACATGATGTAATACTGACACGGTTAAAGAAGGGAAGAAGAGTGCTCCCTTTGCCGGTCACGTCATGAAAAACAAAAAAGCTCCGAATCGGAGCTTTCTCGAATAAACTGCTGACGCCAGCCGCAGCCGGCTTGACTGGCTCATCACCGGCGTCATTCTCATTTGTCCCGCCTGACCTTGCTGCTAGCCGGCGAGTCCTTCAGTCCCCCTGCTACATCACACGGCGGGCTGTCGCATAGTTTTGCTTCCACCAGTCTTTGTTCATATCAGTAATCGTAACGCCCGGCGCCCCATACGTGTGAATCATTTTGCCGTTGCCAATGTAGATCCCCACATGATGAATCGGCGAGTAGAAAAACACAAGGTCGCCCGGCTTCAGATTGCTTTTGGATACATACGTGCCGACCTTGGACATTTCCTTGGCGGTGCGCGGCAACGATTTGCCATAACGTTGGAATACGGTTGCTACGAACGACGAGCAGTCGAAGTTGCGGGTTTGTCCCAGCGCAGCACCGAACTTATAAGGTCGGTGCAAATATTGCTTGGCCGTGGAGATCACATCGTTCGCCTTGGAGCTGCTCATGGCGCTGGCGTGGCTCGCCGGTATCGCAAGTGTCCCGGTCATCAGCAAAGCCGCGCTCAAGCTAACGGACACGAAAGCTTTCGTCAGGCGTTGCGGAATTCGTTTCGTCATTAGTAGTCGTCCTCCTTGGGTTGGGTGCGGCTCATGGCCTGAAGCCACTATACCACAGCCTGATCAAGGATAAAGCTGGAAGGAGCAGCTCACATCCAGCAGCGACGCATACTTGCAAGCTTTTATGAGAAAACGATTAAAATTCCGCCCGCGGCAGCGCCAGCTCAACCTGCGTCCCCTGCCCGAGCAGGCTGCGAATCTGGATTCTGCCGCCATGCCGGTCCATAATCTGCTTCGCGATCGACAGGCCAAGCCCGGTGCCACCGCTGCATCGCTGCCGCGTTTTATCGACCCGGTAGAAGCGCTGGAACAGCAGCGGCAGCTCCTCCTCGGGAATGCCGATCCCTTGATCCTCGACAACGATGATAACGTCCGCTCCCTGCTCCCGGCAGTGGATGGCAACAGAGGCTTCACTGTACTTGGCGGCGTTGTCGAGCACAATAATGAACAGCTGCTTGAGCTGCTCCGGATCTCCCAGGCAGACAAGCGAGTCTTCCTGCGGCGCATCCAGCGCAAACTCCCGGTCAAAGGCAAGCGCCAGCCGGTCAGCCGTCTCCCGCAGCAGCGGAACAAGCGCAACCGGCTGCCGGTCCAGCTCCTCGCCGCGCTCCAGCTCCGCCTGCCTGAGAAGCGATTGAATCAGCCCTTTGAGCCGCACCGTTTCGGAATGAATCGCCTGAAGCGCCTCCTCGCGCACCTCAGGCAGCTCTCCCCCCCAGCGGCGCAGCAGGGAAGCGTAGCTTTCGATGACGGTTAACGGGGTACGCAGCTCATGTGAGGCGTCCGCAACGAACTGCTTTTGCCGGTTATCCTGCTCGCGCAGCGTTTCGATCATATCGTTAAACGTCTGGCCCAGCTGACCCAGTTCGTCCTTCGGGGACGTATGCCGCGGACTAAGCGTGACAAAATAACGCTTGCTGCGAATTTCATTCATCGTCGCCAGCAGCTCGCTGATCGGACGGATGAGTACCCGGGTGTAAAAATACCCGCTGACCAGCGCCACGCCAAGCACCGCGCCCGTCGTCATATACAAGCCGGTGCCCAGCAGCTGCAGCCATTCGCTGAACACATCCAACGCTTTGCCCAGCTCCAGCATGCCCAGTTCAACGCCCTGGTCGCGGATCGGCACCTGCACAAACAGCATACGGACGCCAAACTCGTTCACCATCGCGCTGTTATACGTCGACCGGTAGACCGTCGGATAGTGGGCCAGCCGCTCATTCGTGGATACACTGGCCCGAATGACGCCCTGCGTGTCCGTAATGCGCACCAGAATGTCCGGTTCGTTAAATTCCTCCAGCAGCTCCGGCTTGCCCCAGCTGGCCGGATTTAGCGTCTCCGGATTACGCAGCACGACCTGCGCCTTGTTCCAGAGCAGCCGTGTTTCTGCCGAAGTCATTTTCCCCAAAATGTAGAAATAAATCGTCACATTAAATAAAATCACCAGAAGCATCACCCAGACGGAGGATACCAAAATAAGCCGGGTGCGCAAGCTCATGGAGCCGGAGGCGACAACGAATACCCGACGCCGCGGGCGGTGCGGATCAGCTTGGGGCTAAAACCTTTATCAACCTTCAAACGCAAATACCGCACATATACATCCACGATATTTGTATCCCCTGTGTGCGCGTACCCCCAGACATCGCTGATCAGCTGCTCGCGGGTCAGCACCTGCCCCGGACGCTTCATCATGTAATGCAGCAATTCGAATTCGGTCGGTGTCAGCTCGATCAGCCGATCGCCCCGCAGCACCTGCCTGGTTTTCACATCCAGCATCAAATTCGCTACGCTCAGCGTGCTTGCCTCTGAAGCAGAGGGGTCCTCCGCACTTTTCGAGCAGGTCAGCTGAATGAGATTGCGGATTCGGACCAACAGCTCCTCGATCACATACGGCTTGGTCACATAATCGTTGGCCCCCAGGTCGAAGCCATGCACAATATCTTTTGTAGCGTCCTTTGCCGTCAGCATCAGTACGGGGGACAATCCACCCCCCTCACGGTAACGAGCAAGCACCTCAAGTCCGCTGTAGCCCGGCAGCATCACATCCAGCATGATGAGGCTCCACGTGCGAGCCAAAGCAAGCGTCAGCGCCACCGGACCATCCGATGCGAGCGCGGTTTCATAACCTTCGTGCCGCAGCTCCAGCTCCAGCACGCGAGCGATATTCGGTTCGTCTTCTACGATTAAAATGGCATGATTCATCGGCAGCTCTTTCATTCAACCAGGATAGTTCGCCTAGTTTTCCCGCCTGCCCGGCTGCCTATTCGCTTCGTAGCTCTGCCGTCGTCGAGCCTGAATCAAAACTACTTCAAAACTTCTTCAAAACTTCTTCAAATCTGATTCAAGACTTCTTCTCCTGCTCCTTCGTCCGTTCACTGCCAAACGCCAAAATGACCGTCTCAATTTTTTGCAGCCGAATAAATTCATTTTGCTTCAGCTCCGCCCGGAAATACGCGTACATATAGGCGCCCTCCAGAAAGGTCAGCGACGGGTAACAGACCAGATCGGCATTCGTATACGGATTATCAATCAAAATTTGCCATTCACCGTCCCGGCAGCTCCGGTCGATCGACTCCAGCACGGTTTGTTTGTACAACAGGATCGCTTCGAATTCCTGCCAGATCGCGGCCCATGAAGGGCTGAACCGGCCCGGATGCGGAAACAGCCTCCGCGCTGCAGCAAGCTGCTCGGCAACTGCGGCGCTCTCCTCATCCTCATATTGCTTGAGCTTGCTGCGGAAGCCGTCCAGAAACAGCCGGAACGGCGTAAAGCCGCCTTCCATAACCGTTTGCTGAACTTGCAGCAGCTCCTCCTCTGTCGTCGCTTCTTCGAATCTTTTATAAGGATGGTTCATCCATTCGCTCCTTATTATATGTGGGGTTGACCGCCAGCTTGGATGACGGGACGTTAATTCCTATTGTAACCAATTCGGCACGTCCGCCTCCAGCGTCCCGTCCGGACGCATAAATCATCGTCAAGAGCCTGATAAATCAAGACTTTTGACGACCTACGTGTAAAAAATGTGTAAAACGAAAAACGTGTGCAATTTCCATGTTTCCCTGAGCAAGTAAGAAGCATTAAGGAAAGCGGTCATGCTGTCACCCGCAGTCGAGGAGCCGTGGGTCGGGAGCTGGTGTCTTGCTTCAATCCCCTGCATTGGAGTATCGACTTTTTGCTCAAAACCCAGTCATTCCTCGAAAAGTTGATTTTCATGTTTACTGATGAATATAGTTTAACCAATTCATGTATAAACTTGCAAGTGTTAGATTATACTGAATAGTTTAGGCCGGAGTTGGTATCTGACAGGTTTTAAGTGAGCCTGACGGACGTTGGGGCGAATCGCCTACTGGCGGTTGCGGAGGATTTGGGCAAGCTGCGACTAATACTACTATCCGCAAAGGTTCCAACGATAATAGGCAATCTTACCCTAGGGATAGACTACACTGGATGAGCCTAGTAAGGTTCATCGAGGTGATCCCGATCAGGCGAAGAATGTTGCTGTTCGTTTCCACCAAGGCTGGTGCAGCGGCGTGCAGTCCTTGAAACTGAGGGACTCGAACCCCCGACCAATCGGTTATGAGCCGACCGCTCTAACCAACTGATATAATCCATACGAATGCGCCAATCGTCCATTTCATTCAAATGGAGGAATGAAAAATGGAAGTGTTGCTTACCCGTTGTGCGGGACTGGATGTTCATAAGGAAACCATTGTCGCTGGCGAACCTCGACATAGTAAGAATGTGCCTGGTCGCAAGACGGAAGTCCGCGATGTACACGGCAACGTCAAGCGAAATGCGAAGCGTGTTGCCGACTCCTTGTTCGGGACGCTTAATCCCCATCAAATGCTCATGATTCGCAATTGCTGGGAGCATATTGCGTTTCTGGAACAATCCATCGCGGCACTCGATGACGAGATCGAAGCGCATCTGCAACCGTACAAGGACGCCCATACGCTCATTCAAACCATTCCGGGTGTAAGTTCGGTGACCGCTACTGCGATTTCCTTCTGAGAACGAACAGTTGATCGTCTTTCATGAAAATCAGCTCATTGGAAATTCTGACCTCGCCCTTCTTTTCGTCCAGAAAACCTTCCTTCGTGAAAGAGAAATTGTCTGCCACATGCTCAAGGGAGCGCAAAGCTTTCTTACGGCGATCAGCTTCACCGAAATTAATTTGAGCCGTTTCCTCCTGTACCTCTTTGGAACGACCAAAAGTGACTTCAATACCCAGGAATTTAATTTTCATTGTGTTTTCCTCCATTTTTTTAGTTTTGAATGCAAAAAGCCAATTTCTACACGAAAGAAACGTGTAAAAATCGGCATTTCATACATGGAATCAAAATTGTAAACAGACCTGTAGTAGTCTACTGTAATCCCCGAAACAAGAGGCCTTTCGGTTTCGCTTACCTTTTCTTCTGCTCATGATCGAAAGCATGGGAAGTTTCGGTGACTTGATTCATAAATTCTACGCATTACGCGGTGTTTCCA
This sequence comes from Paenibacillus sp. sg306046, assembly GCF_059821225.1. Taxonomy (NCBI): domain Bacteria; kingdom Bacillati; phylum Bacillota; class Bacilli; order Caryophanales; family Paenibacillaceae; genus Paenibacillus; species Paenibacillus sp. sg306046. The sequence goes on along the minus strand of NZ_JCAMRT010000008.1, from coordinate 185,392 downwards.
GTCGCGCTACCTTCATCCAGAGGATGAGTCGGGAGTTCAGATTCTTGCTCGTACTCCAGAAGGCATGGTTGGTAGTACGGAGAGCTGATTGTGCATGATGTTTTAAGTATACGTTGAAACACCACAAAACACAAGCATATGTTCGTGTAATTTGAATATGTCTCGTAAAAACACCAACTATTTGACGGGCTTTTGAGACTCTATTGTTCAGACGTATACTAAATGAAGGATATTTCTTTTGGTATAACGGGTAAGTGTATCGAAGTCACTGCAAACTGCACAGCAAAACAGAGGAATGAATCGTTGTCATCCCTCTGTTCGACCTACTTGTAGAACAAATCGTTTCTTTTTAAGAATCATTTAAAAAAATAGATCTGAACCGTATGAAACTCTGATCGTTAGGAAACTTCTTTAGTACCGCAAGCACTCGGGACATTTTTGTTTTCCGACTCTTCAAAGGTTACCTGTTTAGTATTGTAGCAATTGTAATAATAGATATAATAAAAATTCTTATAACCCGGCTGCAGGGAGTTTCCATCACTGCTCCAGCCAACTACGCTCTCCGAGTTCGCTTTCGTGAAACCATTGGCTTCAGTGAATGGTACCCATGTTCCGTTCGATTTCTTCACTTGGACATTGCTCCATTCCATTTGTGAATACGAAATCTTGGTATAGGCAGAGCCATCATTATACCTGTGGTCGTAGGTATCGTTCGAGAATTTAACATTAAAAGTTCTATTTTTACCTACATCTACAGTATGTGTATAACTTTTAGTACTTTTCGGGGCATTCGGACTTTCAATTGTGTACGTCGCCTTTCCTGAAGATGGATTGTATTCCAGCGTAAATGTTACGCTTTCCTGCCCACTTTGAAATTTGTCGGTACCAATTTTAGTTTCAGTTGTTACGAATGTATTAACCTCGTCGCCGCCGTCAGGGTCCCACTTTTGACCACCAGCGATTTTGCACCCGGGTTCAAAACCACCCGGTTTAGACGAAGCTCTTGACATGCCGCATTCTGCTACCGAACCACCATTCAAATTGTTAAAACCCACATAAAAGGCAAAATAATCGCCAACCTTTGTTACCTTTTTAGTATTAGGGTCGATAATGTCAGGATAACTGTGTAACGAATAAGTCTTTGGTATTTTTACGGTTGCCTTGATACCAATGAAGCCACCCGATGTTACTTTTGTCCGCGTGACAGACGCGTTGTAATTATTAGCTTTTCTTTCATTCGTGTATGCATCCAACTGCTGAGGTGCAAGCAACGTAAGGATTAATATCAGAGAAAAAAATAATTTAACTTTATTCATTCAAATTACCTCGTTTATTAGTTGGTAAATTCCGGCCGGTTTTATAACTATAAACCATTTTTAACAAAAAATTAAATAGGTCCACTTTACTATAATCTTGTCGATAACTGTCTATTTCATGGAAGACAAGGGTTGGCTGATAGTATGAAAAGCTGCTTATGCAAAAATAGTCAGCGCTCGTTTGAAATCACCAAGCGGCGACTTCGCGATATCGCCGATCTTATGATGTATGATGCCCATTTTGTTAAAATGCCTTGTCATCCGTCCTGTAACACCGTACATTTGTTCCACCGGCAGCGGCCAAAGACGCTGTGATACCTCTGCTTGAGGTAAAAAAATATACCCGCTTCTGTTTTCATTGCAAAATTATCACAGGCTGTCTTCGCAAGCACATTCGTATCCGCTACAGCTACACGGCTCCAGACACCCGTTGCGAGCATAATTTGGGCCTGTATCTGCTTCCCGATATCGAAAGGGGAGCCAAAATACCCTATTGAGCCAGTCACATCTAAAAACTGTTCATCAATACTAAATGGCTCCACTAGATCGGTAAAGCTTTCGTAGATTTCGGTGATCATGATGAGCAGATCGTCTGGTAGCGTTCATACATCCGACGGTTTTTCTCCTGCTTGAGCCGTTTTTCCAATTCTTGTTGCTATTCGACGTTCGAATCGGAAATCCATTCCAGACCTCAAGAAACTTTAGTTGAACATCATATCATTCTTCAGCAGAAGAAAAACCGCCAAAACCCTTATATATCAAGGTTTTGAGCGGTTTATATATCAATTAATATTCACTTAGAAGCGTCCCGTCCGGACGCATGACCAGCCGACGTGACGGATCGTTGCGCAGCCGAACATTGCCCAGCTTGATCCGCTGCTCATCCAGCGGCATGGCCAGCCACAAATGCGGATCGTCATGGCCGATTTGCTCCAGCACAAAAGCTTTCTGCTCCTGCGCCTCCTGCTCGTCCGCAAACTGGCGGATTCCGTAATAGTCGAGATCGTAATTGTTTTTTTGCAGGCATGCCGCGATTTCACCGGTTACCAGATGCTTCAGCACGTAATTCATCCCGGTCGCTCCCTTCAAGGACAAGAAAGGCGCAGGCTCGATTACGAGTTTGCGCCCTTCTCCCTGCTTTTACAAGTATGGATTTTCGTGCTTCGCCTTCAAGCGGCTCCAGCGGCGGTCCACTTCGTTTTCAAACGATTGAAGCGCCTCCGCATACTCAGGCTTCGTCAGATGCTTCGTTTTGCCCATATTTTTCAGCCAGTCGCCGACTGGAATACGTTTGTTTTTATCCTCAGGGTTAAATGTAATCGTCGTGATGCCGTTCTCCACCTCATACATCGGGAAGAAACACGAGTTCACCGCTTCGTCGATCAGCGTCTGGCCGATCTGCTCCTCGGAGAGCCAGTTCAGCGGACAGGTGATCAAAATTTTACCGTAAACCAAGCCTTCGTTTTGCGCATAATATTGCGCCTTCGCCGCCTTCTTCAACAAATCCTGCGGCAATGACTCCGAGCCGGTAAACACATACGGAATATTGGTAGAGGCCATAATTTGCGGCGTGTCCTTGTGATGGAACAGCTTGCCGCCCTGGTGCTTGCCGACGTTGGACGTCGAGGTCCGATGGCCCAGCGGCGTGGAATACGACAGCTGCGCGCCGGTATTCATGTACCCTTCGTTATCATACTCCAGAATAATCATTTTATGATTGCGCAGCGCGGCTCCGATCGCTGGACCCATGCCGATATCCATCCCGCCGTCGCCGGTAATCATGACAAAGGTAAAGTCGGCCGGCAAGTTCAGATGATCCAGCTCGCCGCGGCGTTTGCGCTCCCAGAACATTTCGACAACGCCGGATAAGGTCGCAGCTCCGCTCTGGAACAAATTATGAATGTACGTCGCCTTGTGCGAGGAATACGGGTAGCCGGTCGTGACGACCATTGCGCAGCCGGTATGGAACAGCGCGACGATATCGCCTTCGATGCCTTTGAAGAACAGCTCCAGACCGGAGAAAATCCCGCACCCCGGACAGGCGCCATGACCCGGCGACAGCCGCTTCGGCTTCTTGGTCAGCTGCCGGATCGGCGGCACCTTCACCTTGAGCTGGCCGGTTGCCTCGTCCTTATTGACCGAGATCAATCCCGAGTTCAAGTCCTCGTATTTCATTGGCTCCAGCACGCGCTCCGGCTTTTTGTTCGGGTCGCCTGCCGTATGGCCGTAGTAATCAAACGGCTTCTCGACTTTACCCGCCTGCACGGCGTCAAGCGCCATTTGGAAAAATGCATGGCCGTCCTCGGCGTAAAAATCTTTACCGCCCAGACCGTATACACGGCTGACAACGAGCGTATCGGTGTAGCCCGCCGTAAACAGCGCCGCCTTGATTTCCAGCGACATGTTGCCGCCGTGCGCACCGTATGAATCAGCCCGGTCGCCGATCGTCACCGCTTTGACGTTTTTCAGCGCCTCCGCAATTTCCTTGGCCGGGAACGGACGAATCATGTTCGGAGCGATGGAGCCTGCCTTGATCCCTTGCGAGCGGAGCTGGTCAACGACGTCCTTAATAATTTCGGAGGAGGAGTTCATCAGGAACACCGCCACCTCGGCATCGTCCATCCGGTACAGATCAAGCACCGGGTAGTCGCGTCCCGTCAGCGTCTTGTACTCCTGGCGTATGCGGTCGAACACTTCGCCTGCACGGTACATCGCTTCCGACTGCTGATAGCAGTTGTTGATGTAATCCGGCTCATTCATGTACGGACCGACCGTAATCGGATTGTTCCGATCCAGCACGTGCGGGAACTGCTGCGGCTGCTCGCCGACAAACGCGTGAACGTCCGATTTATGGGCAAACGTCTGCACGCGGCGCTTCTGATGGGAAGTAAAGTAACCGTCCGACGCCACGATTACCGGCAAGCGAACCTCAGGGTCCTCCGCCAGCTTGATCGCCATAATATTCATATCATAAACCGCCTGCGGGTCGCGGCTCATCAAGATCGGCCAGCCCGTATTCAGCGCGTAATACAAATCGGAGTGATCGCCGTGAATGTTCAACGGGCCGGAAACAGAACGGCAAACGAGATTCAGCACCATCGGGAAACGGGTCCCCGATTGCACCGGCATCTGCTCCAGCATGTACAGGTAGCCGTTGGCGCTTGTCGCGTTAAATACGCGTCCGCCAGCCGTCGATGCGCCGTAGCAAATTCCGGCCGAGCCGTGCTCGCCGTCCGCAGGAATAAGCTTGATGTCATGCTGGCCGTTCGCCTTCATCAGATCGAGAAATTGCGCGACCTCCGTTGAAGGGGAAATCGGGAAATAGCCCATCACATGGTAGTTGATCTGGTGCGCCGCATAAGCGGCCATCTCGTTGCCGGACTCATACACCATCCGCTGCTCCACCGTGCCAATGCTGACTTCTTTGTTGATTTCGATAGCCATAAGTTAATGTTCACCTCTCCCGGTATATGTGACGGCCTACTCGGCCAGTTGAAAGCGGTGTGCTACACGATGCGACTCGGCGTACCCGTCTGTCTCGCGGCTCTCGGACAACGCCTCCGTCGGACAGGCGACCACGCACTTCAGACAGCCTTTGCAATACTGGTAATCAATGCCCTGCAGAAACATCTGCGGACGGCCCTTCTTATCCGGCTGCTCATCCCACACGAAGCAAAAGTCGGGACAAGCGGTGTCACAGGCTGCGCAGTGAATGCACTTCTCATCATCGAAATGCGGCATCATCCCGTTGCGGGAAATGCTCAGATCCTTCAGGATGTTATTGCCCGGATTGACAACCATGCCGCCGATCGGCTGCGTAAGATAACCATATACCGGAATATCCCAGCGCTTGGGCTCAGGCATTGACATCCCTTCCGGCAGCGTAAACGTCTGGAAGCTCACCTCATCATAACCGCGCTGAAACGTACGCAGCGCCGGCTCGACCGCGCCGGGATATTTTTTCTCCAGGCTTTTGCGGATAATGCCCTTCATATGCTCGAAGTCCAGAAATTCACACAACCGGAACAATCCGCCGAGCATCGCCATATTCGCGCGGTTTTTCTCCTCCAGTGCAATGCCGGTCGCATCAACAACGGCCACAATGCCGCCGGTAAGCTTCATTTTCTCTTTCAATTGTTCGGGGTTTTTGGTAGAATTGACCAATACCACACTGTCTTCGTAAATTCCACTGACCACATTGACCGTCTTCGACAAATTCTCATGAAACACGCCGACCACATGCGGCCGCTCTACAGGCGTCGTATCCCGAATGTTCGTATCCAGATCACAGAAACGAATATGTGCCTTCACCGGGGAGCCCTTTTTCTCTGAACCATAAGAAGAAAAGCTGACTCCGTTGAAACCGCTTCCGACAACGCCGGCTTCAGCAAGCATTTTGCCTGCCAGGTTAGCGCCGAGACCGCCGATCGACTCAAGCCGGATTTCGAAAAAGCCGAGCTCGTTCATTTTCGGTAGAACCGTCATGCTAGTAACGCCCCCTCTGAACAAGATGGAATGGAAGTTCAATTCCTTGGCATCAGTATAACAGTATATAAGAAACGCGTATAGTGTTTTTTCCATAAATTCACCTTAAAATCACAGAAATGAACCATTTTTAGTCAAATTTTAGCTGCTATCTTCATTCTGTTTAGTAGTTTTAATGAATACTACTAATACAGAAATGTATAAATTGTGTGACAAAAATCACTTCCATCGGGAGAAAATCAAGCAGCGGACTGTTCTTGAAAATAAAAAAACAGCTGCAGTGGCGGACAAAAAATCTAGTCCCTCGCTGCAACTGTTTTCAACTCATGTTCCTCATGCCCTTAACGGATGTCCTTATTACGCATAATACTACTTACGATTCGCTCAGCATCGGATTTGACCCAGCCCAACAGTGCGGAGCCTCGTGAAGTTTGCCAAGGCAATCCTACAGCATATAATCCGTTAACGGGCGATTCCCCTTCGCTGTGTAACATTGCGCCTTTTGAATCAAGCGCGCCGGCTATATCAATCCAGCTGTCATCTCGCCGAAATCCGGTAGCCCAAATAACGTTGCTTACTTCCAACTCTCTCCCGTCCTCATAAATAATCCGGTTATTTATTGCGTTTAGAGCGCGAGGACCGACATTGACTTTTCCGTTTTTTATTAATTCTCTTAATTCGTACCCATATACGTATTCAGGCTGCTTGCGCAACCATTTCCCAATCCGACTTTCTTTCCTTGCCCGGAGCATACCAAGCTTGTCAAAAAACCAAAATATACTTCGTTTCCAGATAAATAAAGGCTTGAACGTGATCGGCTGAGCTACGGACAGGTGCACGGCTTGCTTATGCGCCAATGCTAATTCAGATGCAATTTGCGCCCCCGAATTACCCCCTCCAACAACGATTGTCGTTCCATCAGCAAGCTGCGAAGGGTTTTTATACGCCGAAGAATGAAGCTGAAGAACATTCTCCGAAAGGGATTTCGAGAATTCAGGGATATGCTTCATCTGGAAAGGTCCTGTCGCAACGATAATCTGACGCGCTTGAAGGATGCCTTTTGTTGTTTCCAGATAAAACAGCTCCCCTTCCTTCCATAGACGTAGGGTCAGGCATTCCATTTGTACAGGGAGCTCCCAACGCTCGGCATAGGCTTCAAGGTAGTCCGCTATTTCATCTTTACTCGGCAGAGCCTGCGGATCACCGTCAAGCGGCATCCCCGGCAACCCATCATACATCCTTGGAGTAAAAAGCTGCAGAGAATCATATCGGTTACGCCAGGAATCACCGATTGCAGCGGCAGCATCAATCATTAAAAAGCGCAGTCCGGTTTGCTTTAAATAGTACCCTGTCGCTAGGCCCGCTTGCCCAGCTCCAACAACCACGACGTCATACATCCGTCATCACCCTTGTAGCAGAATATTTAAACACAAACATATGAGCAATCATTCATATATTAGATTATAATCGACAGCCATTTGTTTGGCAATCCTGAGAAAAACCGACCTGCCTTCGTCCGCTCGGAGTCAATCCTTCCGCTGCATAGCAACAGCGGCAGCTCCGGACTTTTTTCTCGTCCATAGCTGCCGCTGTTTCTTGTACGGAGGTAATTCGTTATTGAACGATGTCCGGCGGGCGAATCTGGGCGGTTTCAGGAGCGCTCCCGCCAGCCGCGGAAACTGGACCACCCTACCTTATAGATGGCATACACGCCCAAATACGCTCCGCTTGCAAGGAAGACCGGATCGTAAAATAACCGGTGAACCTCGGTCATCATCACCATGTCGTCCCGCAAAATGCGGTTGATCATGCTGGTCGATATCCAGCCAAAGCTATACAGCGCCAGCAGCGCGGCCAGATCAAAGAGCAGCGCCAGCGTCGGAGAAAAAAAACGGAAAGCAAACAGCAGCAGCGGCACGATCAACGATCCGGCAATCAGCAGCGCTAGCACGACAACCAACTCCTTCACTCCCTAGTGTCGGGCAAAAGCGAGCCGGCTATACATGCTGCGTCCGAATCTGTCGACCGGCAGCACAGCATACGTTTAAAGCCTCGCCTCTCCGACTCCCGGAACGGCTGGCGGACGAGTCCTGCTTCCGCCTGTATTGCGCAGAAACCAGCGCCAGGTCAATAGCGCCGCCAGAACGCCGAGACCTCCGGCCAAATAAAAGCCGCTGCTCAGACCGCCCCACTCATTCAGCGCGCCTGCTGCGAACGGCCCGGCAAACATGCCGACCGCATACGTCGCCTGGTAGAAGCCCATCGCGGTCGCCCGCCGCTCCTCCTCGATATGCTGAATCGCCAGCCCAAGCAGCAGCGGCAAATGCAGCCCTTGCGCAGCGCCGTTGAGCGCCTGGGTTACGATCAGCAAGCCGAGCCCCGGCACAACCGAAGTTGCTGCGGAGCAGACAGCGCTGACCGCGAAGCCAACCAGCGCAACCCGCCATGCACCGAAGCGCGGAGCGAGCAGCCGCCCGGATAAATAAGCGGTCGCCGCATGCGGCACCATGAAAGCCAGCACGAGCAGCGTCAGCATCCGCTCATCCGCGCCCAAGGCAAGCGCATAAGACGGCGTAAAGCCAAACATCGTAATAAACAAAATGCCGTGCGCCACGATGGACAGCGTGGACACCTTCCACAGCATCCGATCCTTCATCACCGGCCACAGATCGCCATAGCTCATGGCGGGTCTTCCCAGCTCGGCCTTTGGCTCCTTAAGCAGAAAGGACAAGGCAAAGCCGAGCAGCCCGAGCGCAGCGCCTGTCTGGAAGGCAAGCGTGTAGCCGCCTGTTTCCACCAGCAGCCCGCTGACGCTCATCCCGATCAGCTGGCCTGCCGCCGTCAGCAGGCTGATCATGCCCATCGCCTGTGTGACCCGCTCTTTAGCATACATCCCTGCGTACATGACGGTAAACGCCACCCACGCCGAAGCGGCGATCCCGGCCATAATCCGTCCCGCCAGCGCCCATTCCAGGCGCTCCCCCATCGCAAAGCAAGCGCAGCTCAACGCCACACTGAGCATGCCCAGCACGACGTAAGGCTTGCGCTGCTTCATCCGGTCGGAAGCGACGCCTATCGGCAGCCGCAGCACGATCTGCATCAGCCCGTATGCGCCCAGCACGATGCCCATCATCGTGTAGGACAACCCGAGATGCTCCAGATAAGGCGACAGCACAGGCACGTACACATAAAGCGAGCACCAGAACAAGATGGTGACGATCATAAATACAATCCGGTTCAGCCGGTTTGGTTCAACACCGCTCTTGCTCATCAAACAGCGCTCTGCTACAGGCTGGAGCGGAGAATTTCACGCACATCGGCGGACTCCAGCCTGCGGAACGAGCCGACAGGGCCGAAGCGGACCGTCTCCTGCGCCATCGTCTCCAGTTGATCGTCGCTGATGTTCAGGTCGCCAAGCCGCGCCGGAGCGCCGATCCGCGTAAAGTAGCTGCGGGTCGCCTCAATCCCGGCAAGCGCCACTTCTTCATCGGACTTTCCAGCCGGATCAACGTTCCAGACCCGCACGGCATATTGCACAAACCGGTCCAGACGCTCGTTATGCACATAAGTCATCCAGTTCGGGAACAAAATCGCCAGTCCGGCTCCGTGGGCGATATCATAAATCGCACTCACTTCATGCTCGATCATGTGGGTAGCCCAATCCTGCTGCATGCCAACGCTGATCATGCCGCCATTAAGCGCATAGGTGCTGCACAGCATCAGATTGGCGCGCGCTTCGTAGTTATCCGGCTCAGCCAGCGCCTTCTCGCCATTTTCGATCACCGTCTGCAAAATAGATTCGCACAGCCGCTCCTGCAGAGGCGTATGCTGCGTCAGGCTAAAATATTGCTCAAATACATGGGACATCGTATCGACAATCCCGTTCACCGTCTGATTGGAGGGCACCGTGTAGGTCAGCGTCGGGTCCAAAATCGAAAATCTCGGATATGCATGCAGACTGCCGAACCCTTTTTTCAGATTTTCTTCCCAATTCGTAATGACCGAATTGCCATTCATCTCGGAGCCGGTCGCGGACAACGTTAGCACCGTTCCGAGCGGCAGCGCGGCTTTAATTTCCGCTTTGCGCATCAGGAAGTCCCACACATCGCCTTCATAAGGGACGCCGACGGCAACCGCTTTGGCCGCGTCGATGACGCTGCCGCCGCCGACGGCCAAAATAAAGTCAACCTGATGGCTGCGGCACAGCTCGATGCCCTTGCGAACCGTCGTAAGCCGCGGGTTCGGCTCGATGCCTGACAGCTCGACGAACGTCACAGCCGCCTGCTCCAGCTGCTTCACGATGCGGTCATACAGCCCGCTTTGCTTGATGCTGCCGCCGCCGTAGACAAGCAGCACATTTTTATAGCCGGCAGCAGCAAGCTGCTCGCCCAGTTTATCGACCATACCTTCCCCAAACAAAATGCGAGTCGGGTTTTGAAAGGCAAATGAATTCATTGAAAATTCCTCCCTTATTTTAAAAAAATTTGTTGGATACGTTCAATAGTCGCAGACGTTCATTTACGCCCATGTGCAAAGCACGTACATTCAAGCAGAGCAGCAGTTCTGGCTTTCAGAGCTTGCGCAAAGCCCGCAGGACATCCTCATGCTCAAGCAAAAGAATTTCGGAAATTTTAACTGAATCGATACCGCTGTTATGCATCTTTCTAATCGAATCCTCAATCCCTTGCCGAAACTTTTCCTCGGTCAGTGTGGCGATATCACTTAAATCCTTCAGTCGTTGAAACAATTCGTCATACTGGGCGCTGGAAAGGAGTGACTTGTACGCAGAGACAGCCTCGTCAATGACGTCATTATGTCCACGCAGCTCATCGAGCTCCTCCACCCTGACTGCTTTTATAAAGGATGACCACCGATAAAAGTCAGCGTCCAATTCCAGAGAAATTTTTTCAGAAATTTTCGGCAGCTCAATAAAATGGATTTGAAACTTATCCGTTAAGGACAGATCAGACCCGGACCTTCTGAACTTATAAATGGAGTGAGGGTGCTTCACTCCCACATTTAACTCCAAGGGGAAGTCTAAAATGTTGACACAAATGATCGGTTGAAGCTTGCTATAGGATGCTCCCTTGACCAACTGGGAGGAAAACAGCTTGGAGCCGTAATAAACGGATCGTTCCGGGTAAGTTTGAACATTAGCCACCTGAATTACAATATTGATCACAACACCCGTATCCGTACGAACGACAAGGTCCAATCGACTTAATTTGTCCTCCAGCCTCTCGCTGGTTAGCTCAACATTCGCATACTCCAAGTCAACCACCTTATGGCCGATGAAGGAATTCAAATAGCTGATTGAAAGCTATGTCCGTCTTGGGTGGTATAAACAATCGATCAAAGAAATCCATGCTAAACTTATCCAGATTTTTCACATGATCTCCTCCACTTGCAGACTCCCTCTTCGTGCTGCTTCGAACAAATCAATTCACCGCATCCAATCCGCCGTACCGTGAAATGGCCAGCAGCAGATCGTGCAGCACCGGCAAAATAAATTGCACCGTCGTCAGCTTGAACATTCCGCTGCGATTGTGCAGCATGGCCTCCCTCGCGTAAATGCGGTAATGCTGCATCCCCGTCTCGACGCTGACCAGCTCGCTTGCACCGGCGCCCTCGCGGCGAATCCGCATAGGCTTCGCCCCGATCGGCAGCTCGAACGGCGTGATGCTGATAATATCAGCCAGCCGGATATGATAGTTGGCATGCGGCTTCTGGTAGACCAATTCCTTGGTAGATACGGTCAAGCCGAAATCCCGTTTTTTATGGGACAGCTTCAGCTCGCCCTCCAGCGTTTTAATCCGGATAAACGATTCGTTCAAGGGCGTTCCTCCTTCAACCGGCGAACGGGTTGACGGACAGTCCATCCCTCTCGTCCAGCCGAGGTTTATCCGTTCAGCATATCATAAGCGCCCAGGTTTCGCCAGAGCTTGACTCCGACCAAGCGACAAAGGCCGCCTGCCTCGCGTCAGCGGCAGACGGCCTTCGGTATTTCGTTGCAGCTCGTCCCGTTGAAATCGGACGGCGTGGGCCGCGCTCCTTCGATACGAGGCGGCCTCAGTCCATTACTGCTTCAGCGTCGTAAGCAGCCGTTTCGCAGCGCCGTTTGACGTCTGAACCGTTTCATAAATGCGAACACTGAGCGGATACTGGAACTGATTATTGTTGACATTCGTCAGCGTAACCGTCTGGAAGTCGTTGACCAGCTTGTTCGTGCCTTGCAGCGTATAGGTGCTGCTGCCAAGGCTGCGGCCAGTCGGGTCTACCAGCTCAAATTCCAGCGAGCCGGTCGCATCGTCGACCATGACCTCCGATTTCTTCGTAATGTTCAAGTCCAGACCAAGCTTGTACGCCCATGTACTGTTGCTGTAGCTGCCGCTGAGCTGCCAGTTGTTAATTTTCACTTCATAAGGGTACAGACGAAGCACTGTGCCGTTAATGACCGGCTTGTCCCCGTCAACGGATTGCACAGCCACTTGCTTGACCGCAATCGGCAGCTTCACAGTCGAGGCGCCGCTTCCCTCCAAAATGCTGAGCTTGAACCCGCCCGTCACGCCTGGAGGCAGCAGGTAGGAGTAGCTGTAAGCATAGGCTGCGCCTGGCACCAGCTCCTTCAGCACCGTAGTTTGCTTCGTGCCGGCATACGTTTTGCCGAATACGTCCTGCAGCTCGGTAGCCAGCTCGGGCAGCTTGATCGTTTCCTGGCCTTTGTTGGTGAAGCTGTACTTGGCGATCACCGATTGATAGCCTGTATCCGGATTCGAATGCGCGTTCAGCTCAACAAGCGCTACTTCCAGATGCTTATCCACCGTCTGGTTATCCGTTTTGAAGACAAACGGTACGCCCAGCCCGGCTTCCGATACCGGCGCCCCGGCTTCGCCCTCCTGCAGTCCGCCGCTTAAATCCCACGCGACCAGCGGCAGGCTGGCCGATGCCGTCGCGGAGCTGCTTGCGTTGCCCGTCGAGCCGGATGCCGTGCTGCTGCCGGTAGCTCCTGTCGCCTCCGCTTTTTCCATCACATAAACCTCGTAGCCGCTTGACACCAGCTCGTCCGGAATTTCCACGACAAACTGGTAGCCCGCATCCTTGCCCGCCGATGTATATTTCTCGGTACCGGTAATCGTCTCCATCGTTAGCGAGCTTTGCTGATCCTTCGAGACGAGTAGTCCGGTCAGCACCGGATTGGCAATCGAGCGGCTGCTGCCATTATGCAGCGCGGCGGTTACGATGCCGAGGCGTTTGCCGGATTGCATCACCTGCTCAGCCTTGGTTGCCTCCAAGGTCAAGCCTTCCTTGCCGGAGCCGGTCAATGGCGCTTTCTCGCCTGGCTTGACCTGGGTAAACAACGACTGCAGCCCCAACTGGCCCAGCTCCTTCGCTGTCGCCTTTACATTCAAACCAAGCGCGAGCCGACCCAGCTCAGGCTGTGCGTCAAGCTTGGCCGTCAACAGCAGATGATTGACTGTTGCGCCGGCGAGCTTGCTGTCCGCTGTTTTTGTGACGGTCAGCGCTGTACTGCGGCCTTGGCTGTCCAGCAGCACATAGTTGATGCCTGTCGGGTCCCAGGTGCTGTTTGTGCCGGAGACGCTGGCGGTTGCGTCCAGCGCGATGTTCCATTTGCCATCGGACGGATAAGCATAAGAGTGACCCAGCTGAACAGTGACAAAGGTGCTGCCGGTCAGCGAAGCGTCTACCTTGGCAAGATCAAAGACAAACTGGTGATCGTTTTGCTGGAACAACATCGCCTTGGATACGGACAGCGAGCCTAGCTCCAGCATGCTGCGGCTGCGGTCGTAAAACGTAACGCTCAGCTGGTCGGACGCCAAATCCGGCGCGATCTTCGCAATAAAGGCGAACGTTTGGCTGGATTGCGGCGCTACCCGCGCATCCGCCTTCTCGCTTAGCTGCGAATAATAGCTTCTTCCGTCGGCCGTCGTTACATTAATGCCATAGTTGTTAAAGTCCAGCGCCGAGCTGCCGCCATTGGTCAGCATCACGCGGAACTGCATCGACTGGCTATCGGCGCTGCGCGACAGCGAAGCTTCCTCCAGCGTGAAAAACACGCTGTTGTTGACGAACACGCCCTCCTTGCCCGCGTACGAGATGCCTGGGCACAGACTGTAAAGCACCAGGCAGGCAATGATCAGCACCCAGGCGATCAGCGGATATTTCATCCGGCGGGGTGGACTGTAATTCAACTTGTTATCCAATGTAGAAACCTCCTTGAATGACTTGACTTGACGATTAACCGAAGGACAGCATGCACACCGCGGCAGCAGGAACGGCGCCCAGGCAGTCAGTCGGTACGCAGCGCATCAATCGGACGCAGCTTGGACGCCTTGTTGGCCGGATAGAGGCCGAAAATAATACCGACCGCGACTGAAAACAGAAAGGCGTAAAAGCTGATGTCCCATGAAATGACGGTAAGCTGATTTTTATTCAAATAAGGCCAGGCCAGCGAAATACCGATGCCCAGAATCAGGCCGAGCAAGCCGCCCAAGCCGCTGATGACCACGGCCTCGACCAAAAACTGCGCCAAAATATTTTTGCGCTTCGCGCCGATCGACTTGCGAATCCCGATCTCCCGGGTCCGCTCCGTCACCGTCACGAGCATAATATTCATAATCCCGATGCCACCGACGAGCAACGAGATGCATGCGACGGTAACCAGTTGGCTGGTCAGCGAGCTGGTCGCTGCCGTCCGCGCCTCCACCAGTGAATCCTGGTTCAAAATCCGGAAGCCGTTTGCGCTTTTATACTTGGTTTTCAAATAGTTGGAAAACGTCGTCTGAGCAAGCGTCATCTGGTCCTTCGTTTTCGCTTCGATATACGTGGTTCGAATATTGCCCAGCGCGAGCTGGCGCTGCGCTGTTGTCAGCGGCACCACGATGGACTCATCCACCGATACGCCGAAGCTGCTGCCCTTCGTTTTGAGCACCCCGATCACGACAAACTCGTAGCCCTTGATGTTAATCGTTTTTCCTATGGGATCGGCCGATTCGAACAGTTCGGTCGCTACGGTGCTGCCGAGCACCGCCACATTCGTCCGGAAGCCGATATCCGACTCCGACATCAGCCTGCCCGAAGCCAGCTCGGTTTTCGTAATGGAAAAATACCGGTCATTCGTGCCCATCACCGTATAGGTGTCCTGGGTCCGGTCATATTTCACATTGACATTGCCGCCCGACACCGCGGGAGCCAAATAATTAAACTCCGGGAATTCCTCAAACTGCATCACCTCGTTGTAATCCAGACTGCTCGCCCGGCCTTGCCCGAGAATGTTGACCGTAATCAGATTTGTTCCCAGGTTCTCATACTGCTTCTCAATCGCCGCAGTCGTTCCGCGCCCGATGGATACGAGCGTTACGACGGAGGCGACGCCGATAATTACCCCCAGCATCGTCAGCAGGGTGCGCATCCAGCTGGCGGTAATCGTCTTTAGCGCCATCGAGATTAATTCAGAAGCCCTCATACGCCTACCTCCGCCGTCTGCAAGCCAGGCAAGCCGCCGGACGTCAGGTCATTGCGCTTGTCGCTGACAATTTCCCCGTCACGAATCGTCACGACCCGCTTCGCATGATCCGCAATATGCAGGTCATGGGTGATCAGCACAATCGTATTGCCGGAACGGTTCAGCTCGATCATCAGCTCCAGCACCTCTTGACCAGTCGTTGAATCAAGCGCCCCTGTCGGCTCATCCGCCAGCAAAATCGCCGGACCGATCGCCAGCGCGCGGGCGATCGCAACACGCTGCTGCTGTCCGCCTGACAGCTCGCTAGGCCGGTGATGGGAGCGTTGGCCCATCCCCAGTGTCTCCAGCATGCGCATGCCGCGCTCTCTCCGCTCTTTTTTGGACATCCCCGCGTAAATCATCGGCAGCTCAACATTTTCAATCGCGGTGAGCCTGGGCAGCAAATTAAATTGTTGGAAAATAAATCCGATTTTCTTATTCCGTACTTCAGCCAGCTGATCATCCTTGAGCTTCTCGGTCACGACGCCATCCAGCTTGTAGGAGCCGGAGGTTGGCATATCCAGCAGGCCAATCGTATTCATCAGCGTGGACTTGCCGGAGCCGCTCGGCCCTACAATGGCGATAAAGTCGCCTTGCTCCACGGACAGGGACACGCTCCTTAAAATCGTCAAATCCTCCGTACCGCGCTTGAATTGCTTCACAATATCTTTTAATTCAATCAAGCTCATCCGCTTCACCTCTCCCCGGCACTCTATCTCGTTCCACCGCCGCCTGTGCCACCGCCGCCTCCAGGGAACCCGCCGCCACCGCCAGGGAATCCGCCTCCGGTATTGCCGCCTCCGACATTGTTCGCTCCCTGCTGGAACTGGTTGCGCATCTGCTGAATTTGCTGCTCCGTCAGATTGCTGCTGCGTGTCGTTCCGCCAAGTACAACCTCGTCGCCCTCGGCCAACCCTTCAACAATTTCAACCTGCGTGCTGTTATTGACTCCGACGGTTACATCTTTACGCTCGGTTGTGCCGTCCGCTTTTTTGATCCCGACGGAGCTTTTGCCATTCCGTGTCTGTACGGCTTGCACCGGCAGCAGCAGCACGCCCTTCTTGTCCGTCACGATAATATCGGCGCTGGCTGTCATCCCGTATTTCAGCTCAGGGCTGCTTTTCATCCCCAGAATAACGCTGTACGTGCTGACGCCGTTGGCCGTTGTGCCGACCGTGGACACTTGCGCGACCGTTGCCTCATAGGTTTTGCCGGAAATCGCGTCTACACGCACCCGCGCCTTCTGGCCGACCTGCACCTTGGGCAAGTCCAGCTCATCGACGCTGACGGCAAGCTGCAGCGTATCCAGGCTCGCGACCGCTCCGAGCTTCACATCGCTTTTTATCGTGGAGCCTACGCGGTAGGAAGACAGCACATTCGTTTTCGTATCTGCGAAGTCGGTAGAGAACACACCATCGAACGGCGCGTATACTTTCAGATTCGCCAGCTGATCATTTAAATCCTGAATCGTTTTCGTCTGCTGGTCAATTTGCTGCTGCTTGTTGGTCATATCGCGCGCAAGCGTATCGTTGACAATCGTAGCGAGCGCTTCGCCGGAACGAACATTACGCGTTTCGGTGCCCTCCAGCTTGCCGATCGTGCCGGAAACGCCTGCAAACACCGTTGATGTCGATTTGTATTGCAGCTTCGCAGAGCCGGACGATTCGACCTTCAATCCGTTCAGCGTCACGGAGCCCTGCACGTTCAGCTCGGCGTCCAGCGTCCCGTCATTGTCGATCCGCACCTTGACCTCGCTCAGCCGGTTCCCCTTGCTGTCCGCCTTGCTTCCCGCTGTGATCGACTCCACAACCCCGCTCTTCGACAGCAGGTAGCCATCGACGGTCAGCTGGATCGCGTCGCCGTTGTTCAGCTGCGCCACTTCCTCCTGGATAAACGGCAGCGTCACCGTCAGCACGCTCGTATCGGCGATCGTTGCCAGCTTCGTCGTTTTGGATACAGACGAGCCTTCGCTGATGTTCTGAGCCAAAATCAGCCGGCCGGCCGCCGGGGATTTCACCCGCAGCGCTGCCTGCTGTTCCTGCAGGTCCTGCAAATCCTTCGTGTACTGGTCAAGCGACACCTGCGCACTGTCCAGCTTCTCCACCAGGCTCGTGTCCGTCAGCTCCAGCAGCAGGTCTCCTTGCTTGACATTTTGATTCCGAGTCAGGTTGATCGTCTTGATCATCCCTTCCTTGGGCGGCGTAATCATTTGCAATTGTTCAGCCGCGAGCTGCGCGGTGCCTGTGATTGTGGATTGCAGATTGCCTTTGGTCACCTTGGTCGTCTGCTGCTGTGCCGTCGCTGTCGTTTTGGCCTTCGTGGCCCCGGTTTGGGTAACCCATACCGTCGTTCCGGCTCCTGCCACCAGCAGCGCAGCCACGGTAATAATGATCGTCTTTTTCTTGTTCACAGGCTATGTACCTCCCGATATGACTACTGATCTCGGCGATCTATGTATTCATTAAATCAGACCTAGCTTAAATTTATATTGGAAAAGCTTAAAATTAGCTGAACGTCCGCTGAGGATGAACCCAAAAATCAGTGCCAGCCCGTCATCCGGCTACCCGATGAAAGCACAGTCCGGCATCCTCCTGGCGCACGCAAACAGGCCAGCCGCAAGCTGACGGCTGACCGTTTGTATGACAAAATTCCCCCTGGTTACCGAGTGCTTTGTGCGAAATGCAGCTATCGAAGCATCAGCTCTTTACGCTCCTTTAACATCGGACATGTTTTCGCTTGAAGCCTGACTGGCCTTTCTCCACCGCCCTTTGAATGCTCTCCGCAGCATTCAGGAAGCTGCTCTTTTTATTGTTCCGTTTGATTTCCACTTGTCCGACCCCTTTCGCCGTCTCAAGCGCCTGCTCATGGAGCGGAATGAACGATATCGCCACCGTGTAAATAAATTGATTCATTGCCGATTTCGTTCTCTCGGGAGAATCGTGAATGGTATGCTCCACAAGCTTTAACATGTTAGCCAGCTTGCTTTCGGAAAATCCATCGTCCGGCCGGCTGCCCAGAAGCCAGCAGTAGCAGCTCCAACCCGCCGACATGTTCAGTTCTTTGCCGCTGGCGATCCACTTATCGGCCACCTCCTGCGCAATAGCCGACTCCGACAAGGTTACGGCTACCACATAATCGGACAGCATATAAAAATAAGCCCCGTCAATCCAACGCTCAAAATCCGCCTCGGTCATTGCTTCTTGGTCCGCGATCATTCCCGCAAAGTACATAGCGTCGTAGTTCCCGGTAGCGTACAGCTCTTCAGCTAACGGTTGATTGATTTTAATTTTCTTGAAGAGCGGCTTCATCGCCCCTGCTGCCACGCCAAAAACAGGCTCGTGCGCGCCATTGGACACGTACATTTTTTTCAGCCGTTCCTTGCCGAGAGCCTCAAGCTCCTGCATAACCGCTTGCACATTCATAGATGGCACACTCCTTGTCTACTTTTAGCCCTACCCTATCACATTCCGGACTTCAGAAGCTACATATCGTGCCCTACCTCTTGCGCCGCGTCTTCAGCCTCCTGCCGATTTCCAAGCATGAATTAACAAAATGTAAATATTTTTCTCTCATAAATGCCGAACAATAATTTCAATCCGGAGCACCGGCTAAAACCCGATCAAGGTGACCTGAACTCTTTAAAGTATCCCGACTCCACATCTGACGAGTAGAGACTGACTACTCCTCAGAATTTAAGTTGATTCCTTGTTTTTTTAACCATTCAGCAAATAACTCTTTCTCCTCAAACTGAGGATAATGAGCGGATTTTTCGAAAATAACAAACTCTTTCTTGGGCGCTTCCAGTACTTCAAAGTATTCTTTTGCCGCGTTTACAGATGTCATATAATCATATTGTCCCATGACAAAATAAACGGGTATATCTACTTTATCAACAATACTTGTAATAGTATGTTTTGACTCTTCATCCAACAAAATTTCTTGTGATAATGAAACTCCTTTTAAATAGCGAATAAGATCAAGCAAATTGTACTCCGGATTAAAGAGAAACCCTGTGTAATAATCCCTATTATCATCAATTAATCTAGCTGCTCCGCCATATTTTCGAACCATATCTCTTGGAGTAAGCTGCTCCCCTTTTTCTATTGGACCTCGAAGCTGTTCTAATCGTTCTGCATCCTTTAAATTACCGGCTAATTTTGCTTGTTCAATGGAATAATTCAAGCTATCCAACTCGCTTTTCCCATGATCGGCAACCTGCCCGATTCCAATATAAGCAACAAATTTGTCAGGCGCTTTTGCGGCAGCTTTTGTCCCAATATATGTGCCAAAAGAATGGCCTATCAGCAACACTTTTTCTTGTCCAAATTCCTTCTCAACATAATCAGTTAATGCCAACAAATCATCTACGAGCAAGTCTGCGGATAAATTAGAGTAATCCTCAAAAAAGTGATACGACTTCCCGCTTCCACGTTGATCATAGTGTACAATTGTAAAGTTTTTTTCAAGTAAATCTTGATATTTCCGCACATAAGGAATTTCAGAACAACCAGGACCACCATGAACAAAGATTACTATCGGATTGCGTCGGTCCACTCCTCTAATCATGACTTCATGATCAGTGCCATTAATCTCGATCTGTTTTAAAGTACTTATGCTAGTATCTCCTTCAATTCGAGGTGTCCATGTTGGAAACACCAATCCGACTGCAAGAAGCAAAACAATAATAAAAACACTTATTTTTGTTATCTTTATGTACTTTCTTTTCAATTGACGACTCCTTAAGTCGGTATTTAATAAATGATTTTAATCTATCCTTCAGAACCGCCTCCCCTAGAAAAGGAGAGCTCTGAGAATAAAATATTTTCTTAAATAACGGACTAATGATTGTCTCATTTTTGTGTTAATACCTTGCCATACTACCCCATACTCCGCACATCAGCATCCCAATTACGTTGCGTATTTAAAAGTAACTGACGAAATCCAAGGGGTCAAACCCTGAATCTCATCGCTGGCCGCCGAGCACAACTACCGCTCCAGCGGCAGCCACACCTCGACCGCTGTGCCTTCGCCTTCGACGCTTTCCGCATGAATCGTACCCTGATGCGCCTGCACGATCCACCTCGCAATCGACAAGCCGAGACCGCTTCCCCCGTCCGCTCGTCCGCGAACCTTGTCGGCCCGGTAAAACCGGTCGAAAATATGCGGCAGATCGTCCTTCGCAATGCCGACGCCGGTGTCCGTAATCCGCAGCATGACCTGCGTTCCTTCAACCGCTGTCTCGATGGCGATTGTCCCTTCGCGGGTATATTTCAGCGCATTATCCAGCAAAATGACCAGCAGCTGGTGCAAATAATCCGGGTCGCCAGCCAATGTCGCCGGATGCGGCACCGCGCTTTGCAGCCGGATGCCGCGCATGCGGCTCAGCTCCTCAAAGCCGCGCACGGCCTTGGCCACCAGCTCGTCCAGCTCCACGCGGGACCGGTGCAGCTTCAGCTCCTGCGCATCTGAGCGCGCCAGCGTCAGCAGATCGCCGACCAGCTTGCTCATCCGGCGCGTCTCGTCCATCATGACCGCGATTTTCTCGCTTTCCTGCTCGATTGTCCGGTCCGGATGGCGGAACAGCCGCTCCAGATGAATGTGCAGCACCGAAAGCGGCGTACGCAGCTCATGCGACGCATCGGACACAAACTGCTGCTGCTGCTCCCACGCCTTGCGAATCGGGACCAGCGCGCGGGCAGCCAGAAATAACCCCGCCAGCACCGCAATCACGACGCTGATCAGACTGCCTGTCGCAGCTACGACAAGCAAATTGTGCAGCACACTGCGCTCCGGCTCGAGGTTATACGCGATTTGCAGCCGTCCGGCTGCAGTTTCCTTTGTCAGCAGCCGATACTCCGCATCGCTGGCCGACACATTAACGATGCTCCCCTCAACCCCGGAGGCGCGCAGCAGCGCCGGAAGCTTCTCGTCCACAAGGTCGCGGGGAATTTGCAGCTGCAGCTTGCCGTCCGCATCCCATTGCAGCATCGTGACCAGCCGCACGGGACGGAACGGAAATTCCCGCCGCGACTGCCGGGTCAGCGCCCCCTCGAAGCCGCGCATTTCATTCTCAAGCACCCGGTCCGTCTGCAGGTACAGCCGCTTCTCGGTCGAAATGTACAGCGTCACGACCAGTCCGTTCAGCAGCAGAAAAAATACGATGGAAAACAGCAGCGTCAGCCGGTAGCGCGTCCGGTTAAACATGGGCACGCTCTGCCTTCAGCATGTAGCCCACGCTGCGGATCGTGCGAATATAATCGTCGCAGCCGCAGGCATGCAGCTTTTTACGCAAATAATGCACGTACAGATCGACAGCCGTCTCGTTAGACTCCGAATCCATCCCCCATACCCGGACAAATACTTGGTCACGCCGCACAATTTGCTCCTTATGCCGGATCAGAAAGGCAAGCAGCTCACTTTCCTTCGCTGTCAGCTTCACCCGACTGCCGTCATACAGCGCCTCGCATTCCCGCTGGGACAACGTCAACCCGGCATACGTCAGCGCCGTCTCCGCCTCTTGCCCCTTTCTCCGCTGCAGCGCGCGCAGCCGCGCCAGCAGCTCATCAATTGCAAACGGTTTGACCAGATAATCATCCGCTCCCGCATCAAGCCCCCGAACCCGCGCATCAATCGAATCCTTGGCCGTCAGAAACAGGCATGGCGTACGGATTCCATCTTTGCGAAGCGCCTGAATCAGCGCCAGCCCGTCCATCGCCGGCAGCATAATATCGAGCACCAGCAGGTCGTAGCAATCCTGCTGGGCCAGCAGCAGCCCCTCATGCCCGTTATCCGCCCGGTCCACCTGGTACTGCTCATCCTCCAGCACTGATGCTATAGCTTCCAATAAACGGATATCATCCTCAACGATCAGCACACGCAAGCCAACGCACTCCTGTCTGAACAAAAATCGGTTTCGTCTCAGACCAGTTAATCACCTTTTGGCTTGCGAAGCAAGAGCTTGGGCGGCAGTCGGCTCCCGTGGCTAACACAAGTGGATGAAACGACACCCTCTACCGGATCGGCTGCGCGTTCCAAACTTCGTCCGATAGATCACGCGACTGTAACGCTGGCAACGGTTGATGCACATTATGGACAAACTCGACCCAGTTGTCCTTCAAGCGCTGCACCTGTTCTCCCATATGAGCCAAACCCTCCTGAGCATCCGTTCGCCAGCCTCTCACCGAGTTGGTCATCAATGCTTCTATATTTGAAAATGCTGTGTTGAGCGACGAAGACAACGCCTGCGGGCTTCCGAAATCAATGGAAGCTGTATACGACAGCATTTGCTCCATTTCCGTATGTGTCCGTTCGCTGCCATTCTGGAACTGATCCAGATTCCTGTTATACATAGCCGCAATCTTTTCGCTGGCCTTCATTGACCACTCGATACTTCGGTTCCGTTGATCGATAACATGGGAAATATGATCGTTCACGTACTGCTTCGCCTGCTCTCTCAATCGCTCTGGCACGAGATTATTTGTAATATAATCGAGCTTTGCCTTTCTGAGCGCAATCGTGGCGGCTTCTGTTGTATCATCATAGGAATTTAGCCCATGTGTGAGCGCTTTTTGTAGCGCAAGTGTTATGCTTCTGCTTTCATCCTCTGTAAGACCTTCCATCTCCGTCATCGGAGAAAGAACTCCACTATAAAAGCCGTCATAAACAACAGTCACGGTGCCCAGCTTCTCATTCATCGCTTCTGGATTTTCTTTCAACCGGATCTCAACAAGCTCGGCTTTGGTCGTTAACTTCACTGGTGGAATGTATGGCAGCTTGATCTCAGAAATCTTCATTCGTTTCCCTCGCTATCCTCAATATATACGATATATACGATTTACTATCTCTATCTATATTTATATTTATCGGAAAATGCACAGATTTTTTAAACTAAAATCGTTCAATTTTTTACATGGAAACAAATAGAACGAATAAGGAGCCGGATCAAAACCGAATAGCGCTATGCTCGTTTTCCCCCGGATGATGTGCTACAATAGACAATCGAATAAGAAGACAACTGAATCAGATCGCTGCCAGGAGGACAACCCCAACATGTTAATTATCGGTATCGCCGGAGGCACCGGGTCCGGCAAGACGACGGTCGCCAAATCCGTTATCGAACGGCTCGGCCAGGACAAGGTCACCTTCATCTCGCAAGACAACTATTATAAAGACAATCCCCATCTTCCTTTCAGCGAACGCGAAGCGATCAACTATGACCACCCTCTCGCCTTCGACAATGAGCTGCTGTATACGCACTTGCAGCAGTTAAAGCAGCAGCAGTCGATTGCCGCGCCGGTCTACGACTTTGCCAACCATGCCCGCTCGGCGACTGAAACGCTGCCGCTTGCGCCCAACAAAATCGTCATCCTCGAAGGATTGCACGTGCTGTCCGATGGGCAGCTTCGCGGCATTCTTGATATTAAAGTGTTTGTTGATACCGATCCGGACGTTCGGATTTTGCGCCGCGTGCTGCGGGACATTGATGAGCGCGGCCGGTCGATCCAGTCCGTTCATGATCAATACCTGAACACCGTCAAGCCGATGCATGAAGCGTTTATCGAGCCGTCCAAAAAATATGCCGACATCATCATCCCCGAAGGCGGGCAAAATGAAGTCGGCATCCAGCTGCTGTCGATTTTGACGGAGAAATATTTAACGTCCTGAACGAAATACGGCTTAAATGATTGATCCCGTTAGAGCTTGCTTACTCCGGCTTCGTCGGCTTTGTGTCCGCCTGCACCGCAAGCGGCTCGGACGACGGAGCGGCGGGAGCGGCGAATTTGGCCGCCGTTTTACCTGTGAATTTTTTGATCAGCTGTTCGACATCAAGACCGCTGACGCTGCGGAGCATCTCGGGCGCCGTCGCCATCAGCTCGGTCACATAGTTGCTGACGCGGGTTGCGCCTTGACCGTTGCCGGTATCGACGACGGTCAGCTTGTCGATCGACTGGAGCGGCTCCGCGATCCGTCCGGCCAGCTCAGGCAGCATCTTGACGATAATGTCCAGAACCGCCGCTTCGCCAAACTTCTCGAATGCCTCGGCCAGCTTTTCCTTCGCTTCCGCTTCCGCCAAGCCGCGCAGCCGGATCACCTCGGCTTCAGCCGTACCTTTGGCCCGCTCCGCATCGGCGATCGCCAAGCCTTCCAGCCGCTTCTGCTCGGCCATCGCTTTCGCCTCGGCTTCGATCCGGAATTGCATCGCTTCCGCCTGCGTAATTTGCTTCGCCTTGTCGGCTTCCGCCGCCTGAATGACGGAGTAGCGGTCAGCATCCGCTTTCTTTTTCACTTCCGCATCATATTGCTTCTCGCGACGTAAAATTTCTTTCGCCTCCAGGTCGATTTCCCGCTCCTTGCGGACGATTTCGACGCGCATCTGCTCCTCGACCACGCTTTGCTTGGCGCGGGCCTCCTGAATATGATAAGCCTGATCCGCTTCGGCGCGGGCCATATCCTGATCTTTTTTGAAGGAGGCGACCTTCAGCTCCTTTTCCTTGGTCGCTTCCGCGATATTCGTATCGCGCACGAGCTCGGCCTTCTGCCCTTCCTCCTCGGCCTGTGCCTTCTTGATCCGGGAATCCCTGATCGCTTCGGCTTCGGCAATGTCCGCATCCCGCTTCACCGCCGCAATCCGCGGCTTGCCAAGCGCATCCAGGTAACCGTGCTTGTCGCGCACATCCTTGATCGTAAACGAGACGATTTGCAGCCCCATCTTTTTCAAATCCTTGGCCGCGACGCCCTGCACCTCCTGCGCGAATTTATCGCGGTTCCGGTATACCTCCTCGACCGTCATCGAGCCGAGAATCGCCCGCAGATGCCCTTCGAGCACCTCCTGCGCCTCGCTTTTGAGCGCCTCGGTCGGTTTGCCCATAAACTGCTCTGCCGCTGTCGCGACGTCCTCGACGGCACCGCCGATTTTGATAATAGCCACGGCGTCCGTCATCACCGGAACCCCTTGCTCGGTGTAAACCTCCGGGGTTGAAACGTCGAGTTTATGCGACAGCAGGGACAGAAACTCCGCTTGCTGGAATATCGGTAAAATAAACGAACCGCCGCCGCGCACAATTTTAATCCGCCGTCCGGTGTCATCCTCCAGCACGTTGCGGCTGCCAAGAAATGATCCAGTCACAATCATCGCCTCATCCGGGCTGACCGTTTTGTACCGGGCCCAGAACGCCAACCCAAGCACAATAATGACACCTATGATAATACCGGGAACTACGAATACATCGCTGCCTACTTCATTCATGCATCACCACTCCTTATCGTTGAATGGGTGTCCAGCGGCGAAACCAGCACGGCTCCGTCACGGACCTCAACCGTCACCACCCGCACTCCTGCCGGAATGCTCTCCTGATCAAAGCTTTCGGCGATCTGGTTCGTTACACTGCCGCCGATGCGGAACAGCACCTCGCCGCTGCCAACGGCAGGCACCGGGATCGACACTTCGCCGATGCGGCCGATCAGGTCTTGCATCGAAAATGCGACCGAGCTGTCTGTCCTCCCCATAGGCTTGATGTAGACCAGATAAATCAGGATGGAGCCGCCTGCGGCTGCCAGGATGCTTAGTCCAAGAATGGCCGCCGTGCCGAATGCGCTGTACCGGGTGAGCA
Source organism: Paenibacillus sp. sg306046 (assembly GCF_059821225.1). Taxonomy (NCBI): domain Bacteria; kingdom Bacillati; phylum Bacillota; class Bacilli; order Caryophanales; family Paenibacillaceae; genus Paenibacillus; species Paenibacillus sp. sg306046. The sequence goes on along the minus strand of NZ_JCAMRT010000008.1, from coordinate 159,458 downwards.
GCCACCCTGCTCCTCCCATGACCGTGATGCCGCTGAACAGCACCATCGGCTGCAGCGCGTGATGCACTTCTCCGCTCATCCAATCCAGCATGCCGTCAAGCGCATTACTCAGCACGTCGCCGAATAAGACCGATACGACAGCAAACAGCACACCGGTAATCAGCATCCCTGCGTAAACCTCCACCATCTCCATCCCTCCTGGTCTCTGTTGTGCTCCACATAAGGTTATACGTATAAATACCCAAATCGTTGCACTTTTTATCAATTTTCACAAAATTCGGCCGTTTTTCCGCTAAAAAAGCGACCGCAGTCCGAATATCTCCGGCTAGCGGTCGAAAGATTGATGAATCAACGACATCATCTGGTATACAGCACGCCGATCGCCCGGCAGCCGGGCCTCCGCATTCCGCATTTGAGAGGAACCGTCCCCATCGAGGAAAATGCCGTCGATCAGCCGCCCCGGCGCAATCCGCTCCATAATCGCCGAGCGGAACTCTTCCGCCGTGCTTGGCCGGTCCGTGACAGCCATCCACAGCCGGTTATCGGCATCGTAGACGGCTGCGGAGCGAAGACGCCGCTGGTCAATCAAAGGCATATCCTCCGCAAGCGCTTGCCCGTACCAGCGCGACTCCGCCTGCAGCGACATGCTGACGCCGCCCTGCGCCCAGTACCGGCTCCGGTCCGTGACAAGCAGCCGATTGGCCGCTTCCGCCACCTGTACGGAAAATTGCCGGGACTGCTTGTCCCAGACGAGCGTCCCCTTGGGCACGTCGATATTGCTCCAGCCTGAGCCGTAATCATGCGGCTGACCCTTGAGCGGCCGGTCATCCTCCACGGCAATGCTCAGCAGATCGCCGTTCCAGAAAAAACCGCCATTGATGCCGTATTCGGCCGTATCCGTCACATTGGAGCGGATCGCGAGCAGCCGGACATTGTCCGGGCTCGTCTGCATCGTATGCAGCCTCACCCCGTTCGACGCCTCATAGGCTGCATAACGGTAAGCATCGGGCGCGGGCTGGCGCGGGCGCACCGACACCGGAAGCGTCATCCCCCCGCGCCACAGCAGCGCAAGCCAGACGCCAAACGCAAAACAAACAAGCAGGAGCAGCAATTGATTCGTACGGGCCTGCGTCCAGCGGGGAAAACGGGCGGCGCGTGAAACTCGCATACGGCCTCTTCCTTTCCGTCTTGGCAAACTTCAGCTTATCTAGCATCCAGTCTATGAGCAGCGAGCTAGATTTATGCTGGCTCAAAGCCAAAGACGCCTCCACAGCCGCCTCATCGGCGGCGGGGAAGCGTCCTGTGCGGATGGCCCGATCATCGGTCTCATGGATCGGTCCGGCTGTGTCCGGCGGCTGCATTCGGGTCAAAGCTCAGCCTGCTGCCATCTGCGAATCCAACCGGCTAATTGTAGCTCGTCTGTACAGGCGCCTGTCCATGGCTGTAGCCCATGCCCATCGCAGGCTGGAAGCTGCCTCCGGCTGACTGCGATTTGCTTTGCACAAACTGAGCGGTTTCCTGCGCCGTCTGTACATATTCCCGGAGCTGCTTGTCGATATCCTGGCGCAGCGCCGAGGAAGAAACATTGTACAGATTATGCTGCTGCATCAACTGGAACATACGCCCTTGAAGCTGCAGCGTCTCATTCATCAGATGCGTGAACAGTTGACGGACAGTCGGACAATTCGCTTCCGTCGCCGCCGTCGTATATTCGCGGCATGTGCGCTTCAGATCGGCCAAAATCGTGTACAGCAGGTCGCCATCCGGCATAAATGAGTTGGCGTTCGCCGACTGGGCCGAGTTAACAGTTCCGTTCACATTGAAGTTCAATTTGCTCATCCTTTCCTGGGCTTTGCTAGTTATTGAGGCTGCGTTGGCGCTGCGGCCTGATGCTGATGCAGGCATTGCAGCAGCAGGTCATAATGCTTACGGTGGATCGACACCATCTCTGTGCAAAGCTGGCTGGCAGCAGGCAGCTGCACGCTGGCCGCTGTTGCGGCGGTTTGTTTGATCAGCAAGTCTTCGTTGGACATGGAATCGGCGATATACTCCAGCTCTTTCGAGGTGAGCGGCTGCATATACATGGATTTTCTCTCCTTCCCGGATTGTTCTTGATTTCCCGTTTCCCAAGTTGTAAACAGACAGGCTCAGCCCATGCCGCAAGCAGCATCGGCCCGGCCCGTGCTTAGGGTACCCCAACCCCGCAGGAGCCTATACCCTGCTCAGGAATGAAAAGGAGGCGTTCCCTCCATACTAAACGTTGTTCGATATGACAAAGGAGTCTTAGGGTATGAAGCTTACATCCGGGCAGCTGTACTGGTTCGATACCCCGTTCGACCGGGAAACGGTCTATCCGAAGCTGGAAGAGGACATCACGTGCGATTGTCTCGTGGTTGGCGGCGGGGTTACCGGCGCCTCCTGCGCCTATGCGCTGCAGAAAGCGGGCGTGGACACAGTGCTTGTGGATAAACGCCGCATCGGCTTCGGCAGCACATCGGCGAACACCGGCCTGCTCCAGTTCAGCAATGACAAAACGCTGACCTCCTGCATCCATACTTTCGGCGAGCCAACGGGCGTCGCCTTTTACCGGATGTGCCGGACGGCGCTGAACGACCTGGAGGCCGTAGCCGCCGAGCTTGATGCGTTTCCTGACTTTTATCGCAGGGACAGCTTGTACTTCGCTTCGGAGCCGCAGGACGTCCCCAAGCTGCAGGAGGAATTCGCCACGCTGTCGAATTACGGCTTTCCGGTCAGCTACTTGCAGCCTGCCGACATTCGCGCGCGGTTTTCCTTTGAGAAGGCGGGGGCGATCCTGAGCAGGGACGATGCCGAGCTCAACCCGTTTGCCTACGCCCGCTCTCTGACCCGGACCGGCCACCGGCGCGGGCTGCGCGTCTACGAGCAAACGGAAGTGCGCCATCATAAGGCGGACGCTGACGGGATCTCCTTTGTGACGACAGACGGGCGAACAATCCGGGCGCGCAAAGCGGTGCTGACGATGGGTTATGAGTCCCAGGAGCTGAAGGCAAATAAGAACGCAGTGCTGACCAGCACCTTCGCGATCGCAACCGAGCCTGTAGCCGGCAAAGACATTCCCGGCTGGCCGGACCGATGCCTCGTGTGGGAAACAGCAAGACCGTATCTGTATATGCGGCGAACAGCCGACAATCGGGTAGTGGCGGGCGGCCTGGATATTCGGGGCGTGGAGCCTGCGGAACGGGATCGGCAGCTGGCGGAGAAAGGGAAGCGGCTGATGGCGGAAACAGTCAAGCTGTTTCCTGCTCTGGCAGGTGTTAAAATCGACTACAGCTGGGCCGCAACCTTCGGCAGCACCCATGACGGCCTGCCGCTGATCGGCGAGCAGGACGGCTTTCCGCACCGCTACTTCGCCCTCGTCTATGGCGGCAACGGCACCATCTACAGCGCAATTGCTTCCCGCATCATCGTCGGGCTCGTAACCGAGGGCGCACACCCGGATGCCGCCGTGTTTCGCTTCGACCGTCCTTCCCGCACCTTGCCCGCGGATGTCTGGAGCTGATCCGCTGAAAGCGGCGCGCCTCTGTCCGAAGCGCAGCTTCTGCGTTTGCATCGCCGCCAAGCTGGACGGTGGACTGGCGCTGCATCTGCGGATCGGTTACTATGGGAAAGTATGGACCTCCGCGTCCATGCAACCGTAGAACTGCAACAGCGAGGTGAATCCGGTTGGAACGGGAGAAAGTTGTCATTATCGGGGCCGGACCCTGCGGGCTGTCAGCCGCCTTGGAGCTGCAGCGTGTCGGGATCGAGCCCCTTCTTATCGAGAAAGAAAATGTTGTGCACTCGATTTATTTGTATCCTACGTACATGCAATTTTTCAGCACGCCGGAGCTGCTCGAAATTGGAGATCATCCGTTTTCCACGCCCAATGACAAGCCTTACAGGCTGGAAGCTCTGACTTATTACCGCACCGTAGCTGCCCGCCGCAACCTGCGGATCAAGCCGTATCATCGGGTCACGGAAATTCGCCGGATGCCAGACGGCCATTACGAGCTGGATGTGACGGACCGCAACGGTCATTCAAGCCGGGTTGCTGCCGCGTGTGTGGTCGTCGCTACCGGTTACTTCGACCATCCGAACCTGCTGGGCATTCCCGGCGAGGGGCTGCCCAAGGTCAGCCATTACTTCCGCGAAGCTCATCCGTACACCGGAACGCGGGTCGCCGTCATCGGCGGCAGCAACTCGGCTGTAGATGCCGCGCTGGAGCTGCACCGGGCAGGTGCGGACGTCACCGTTGTGTACCGGGGCGAAACGTATTCGCCGGTTATCAAGCCCTGGGTGCGGCCCACCTTCGAAAGTCTGGTCAACAAGGGAAGCATCCAGATGAAATTCAACTCGCGGGTCGTCGCGATTGATCCGGCGTGCGTGACCCTCTCTTCGGGGGATGTGATCGAGAAAATAGGCAATGATTTTGTGCTCGCGCTGACTGGATTCCGGCCGGACCGCAGCCTGCTGCGTTCGCTCGGAGCGGCCTTCAAGGACGACGACGAGGTGCCCTTGTATAACCCCGACACGATGGAAACGACCGTCCCCGGCGTGTACATCGCAGGTGTCGCCGCTTCCGGACGGAACGCGAATGAAGTGTTCATCGAAACCGGGCGGCTGCACGGCCGCTGGATCGCGGAGCATGTAGCTGCACGGGCATCGCTCTAGCCCGGCGAAGCTCTGAATGCCGCCCCGCAACAGCAAGCAAGGCCGGGACCGTCATTATCTGACGTCGTCCCGGCCTTGCTTTGTCTTAAAAAATTAGATCCTTCTCCCGCTGGGTCAGCCGCCGACCGGCGATGTCGACGACAAACTTGCCGTCGGCCAATCCCCAGATGCGCGAGCCGTACTTCTCCGCAAGCTCGATCTGATGCAAGCTGCAGAAAACAAGCAGCTTCTCCTTCCGGCAGATCGCCTGCAAGTCCTGCAGTACAAGGCTGGCCGCCTCCGGATCAAGCCCGGAAACCGGCTCATCCGCATAGATCACCCGTGCGCCCTTGATCAGTGCGCGGCACAAGGCAACCCGCTGCTTCTCGCCCCCGCTCAGCTTTTCAATCGGCTCATGCGCCTTATCCAGCAGCCCTACCCGGTCAAGATAATCCATCGCTTCCATATGGTCGTCCTGCGAGACGGAATTAGTCAGGAACCGCCACCACGATTTTTTAAACAGCAGCGCGCCCAGGACGTTTTTCAACGCGGATTTTTTAGGGTTAAATTGCGGCTTCTCTTCGAGGTACGCCCACTGCTTGCGCAGCTTCAGCTTCTCCCAGCCGCCGATGCCTGTAATTTCCTTGCCTTCGTAAATAAATTGCCCCTCATCCCACTTCTCCTTGAGCATCAGACAGCGGAACAACGTCGTTTTGCCGCTGCCGCTGGCGCCGATCAGCGCGACAAGCTCGCCCTCATCGGCCTGAAAGCTAAGTCGCTGGAGCACCCGTTGGTCAGGCGGATACGTCTTCGATAAATTGCGTACGATGATCATTGCCGACGATTTCTCCTTTATACGAACGGCCTGAATCCGTTCTCATCCGAATCGTGCCCGGATCGGCCTTTCTCTAACTATAGCATGTTTTTCCTGATTAATACCACCTGCGGACCATTCCCGGCCCAATTGCCGCGCCAAGAAACCCGGTACACGAGGTGCACGGGCTTCTCCTTCCACGGCAGACTGACGAAAACAGACAGCTATTGCGGGTTGTTTTCCTTCGGAACACCGTTCAAGCTCGCCGGGCGTTTGGCAGCCTTAGCGGCTCGGGCGGGCTTTTCCTCCTGCACAAACTTGTTTTCCTTAAAGTTCGGCGAATTACCGTCTTGACGATCCATTTCACTCATCGTTTGACTCACCTCCGCTTCCGCCAGTAATATACCGCAATGACGATGGATCTATACGAATTTTGCTTAAATATGTCAGAAAATATTACTGAACGTTTCGACAACGAACTACAAACTTTACAAGCCATCCATATTATAATAGTCCGAGGTACGGACAACTTATCGGGTGGGAGTTGGGTAAGGTAAGATGGAAGAGGTCGAATTGAAGCGATGTTTGGAAAGCATGCAAATCCAGCTTTACCTGCTGGTTGAACAGCAGGGCAGTTTCGTAGATCCCCAGGTCGTCGAGCTTAGCCAGCGAATTGATTGCCTCGTCCTGACGATTCAAAGAATCAAAATGAACCAACGAATCGAGTAGCGGAGGCGATTCGGAATCCGCCTCTTTTTTACACCCGGACTTGATAAAGTTAACACGATGTGTTATATTAAAAACGAGGAATATCAAGGTTTATACCTTACATGATGTTTCTTCACTCCATATAGACCTACTCATTGATGCACCCTCACTACTATGCTTAAAGGAGCGATGCACCATGTCTTATGAAGAACAGCAAGCCCCGCAGGAGAAAACGATTTCCGTCGAACTGACCTGGAACGAAGCCCTTGCCCTGACTGGCGTCCGATTCCCGCAGAACCATCAGCTTGAGGTTGATGCGATGCACAAAATCAAACGTCAGCTGGAGGAGCGGTTTATTGACCGTCGGAAAGATTTGCAATAAATGAATCGCAGCGAACCCGCCGGATCATGATCCGGCGGGTCTTTTGTATGCGCTTGCGGCGGCTGACCTCGCTTGCATTGCCCCCGCCGCGCACAAGCTCTATACTGAACGTAATGCTTCTTCGTTCACTACGATTCGTTTATTCGTCCGATCGTTCGACCGGACATTCAACACCCGACAGGAGGCTACACCCTGATGCTTACATATTCAACGATCATCCTCTCGCAGATCGACCGGCATGCGGCTGAATTTACCGAGCTGGCCGCCTTTATCGCGGACCATCCGGAGCTGGGCCATGAGGAATTTTTGGCCTCCGCCCGGTTGAAGGAAGCTCTCGCTCGTCACGGCTTCGAGGTCATTTCGCCCGTGCTGCACATTCCTACGGCGTTTCTGGCGACCTACACCGCCGCCAAGCCTGGCCCTACCGTCGCCTTCCTGTGCGAATACGACGCACTGCCAGAGCTGGGGCACGCCTGCGGCCACCATCTGATCGCCGCGATGGGACTGGCCGCTGCCGTCGGCTACCAAAGTGTCGTCGAGCAGCTCGGCGGTACGATCCGCGTCTACGGCACGCCCGCCGAAGAAACAAAAGGCGCCAAAGTAACGATGGCAGCGGCAGGGTTATTTGACGACGTCGATCTGGCGCTGATGGCCCACCCCTACTACGCCTACGAGCGTTCCGGACAGTCGCTGGCGATGGATGCGCTGCAGTTTACCTATACAGGCAGATCGGCGCATGCCGCCGCTGCTCCGCATGAAGGCGTCAACGCGCTCGATGCGCTGCTGCTGCTGTTTCAATCCGTTGGCCTGCTCAGGCAGCAGCTGCGCAGCGACGCCCGGGTACACGGCATTATCAAGGAAGGCGGACAGGCGCCGAACATTATTCCTGACCATACGGTCGCCCAATTTTATGTGCGGTCCGCTGACCGCCCGTACACAGACGAGTTGGCCCGCAGGCTGATCCGCTGTGCGGAAGGAGCCGCGCTGCAAACGGGCTGTACGGTGAGCTGGTCGAATTATGAATACTCCTATGATGAGCTGATGACGAACGAGGCATTGTCCGAGACGTTCACCCGGCAGCTGGTGGCGCTGGGCGTCCCGGAAGCGGATATTCAAGTCGGCAAGGATCACGGCTCACTTGATCTGGGCAATGTGTCTCGCCACTGTCCGGCTATCCATCCGTTTGTCAAGGTCATCGACGAAAAGCATTTACTGCATACGCCTGAGTTTCGCGATCTCGCCCGCCAGCCCCGCGCCTTCGAGGGAATGCTGCTTGGCGCAAAGGCGCTCGCGCTGACCGCTTGCGAGGCTGCGGCTTCGCCTGAGCTGCTCCGGCAGATCAAAGAGCAGTTTCGTCAAAGCATCGGGCAAGCCGCGCTGCAACCGGATTAGGACAATCGCTATAAGAAAGGCAAGCTTATTTTTTCTCCAGCAGCTCGTTGGCCTCCGCCACAAACTTCTCGATGGCTTTATCGGCGATCAGCTCGTCCAACGTTTTGTTGATCGCCGCAACCAGCTCGGGATTTTGCTTATGAACCGCGATCGCTGAGCCTGTATCTTCAGCCAGCAGCTTGACTTCGGCCAAGGTCAGCTCCTTATGCTTGCTTATATACGCAGCCGCAACCGGCTGCTCCAGCACCAGCGCTTCAATTTTTTTGCTCCGCAGCTCCTGAACCAGCTCGGAGGTTTTGCCCATCGACTTCAGCTCTGATTTCGGCAGCTGCTCCTTCACGACCGACTCCTGAACTGCGCCTTTGGGCGCGCCGACTTTTTTCGCCTTCAGGCTGTCGATCGTCGTGTACTTATCCTTGTCCTCAGCGCGAATTAGCACCGTCTGCACGGCTGTATAATACACGTCGCTGAAGGCTGCCCGGTTTTTCCGCTCGGCGGTCGGCTTCATGGCGGAGATGACCATGTCCACGCTGCCGGTCTCCAATGCCTCCAGCAGCCCGTCAAATTTCATCTCTTTGAGCTCCAGCGCCACGCCCAGCTCCTTGGCAATCGACTTGGCGATTTCGATATCGAAGCCGACAATCGTATCTTTTTTATCAACTTCCTTATGGAACTCATACGCCGGGTAATCAGCGCTTGTGCCGACGAGCAATTTACCGTTTTTCTTGATTTGCTCCACATTGTTGATAGGTACCGTCGCGACCGGGGTCGGGGCCGGGCTTGTCCCGCTCCCAGACGACGAGCTGCTGCAGGACGTCAGCATGAGCGCCGCACCGAGCAGACAGCTGATCGCGACAGGCTTGAGCAAGGCTTGCTTGCGCATACGTTCCATCTCCTCTCCCTCTTCATCTTTGCATACTTCCAGCTTTCGCTCCGAGATGCCTGAGCCTTCTATTATACACGCAAAAAACGGCCTTTCCCACTAAAGGAAAGACCGTTGCCCGGAGCTATGGATGGGCCTGCGATTTCGCTTCAGCCGCGGCCCGTCTGGCCGTGGACTCCGCCGCTTCGAAGCGCTTCCGTTCTGTACGCTCGATCTGGACGATCCGGCCGTCATGCACCACAATTTGCACACTGCCGTATTCCAGCCCATTGACGCTCTGAATAATGCGTTTCGTCCATAGATCATCCACATCAAGTGGTTTGGCCATATCGCTCACCTCTCTGTTGGTTTAGGGCTGATTAAATGGTCCAGTCATTCCATTCCTGCTTGCGCTTATCCTGCACAAGCAGCCAGTCGCGTGTTTTGCTGATGACCTGCTCCTTGGCCAAACCGCCGGAATACGTATGATCCGCCTGGAAAATAACTTCCTTGTCGCATTGTCCCTGACTGCGCATCCAGAACAGCTTCTGGTACAGGAAGCAATAATCGACCGGTATGACCTCATCCGAGGTACCGTGTATGAGCAGCACATCGCCGCTGAATTTGCGCAGCTGCTCAAACGGCTGATGCCGTGCAAGGCTTTCGAAAAAGACCGGCTTGAGCGAGTAGCCGAGATAATCCGCTGCGCCGATTCGAACCGCTTGCTCATAGGTCTGCTTGCCCGTAATCTGTACAATATCGTTGAAGGGGTACGCGACCGAAGACCACATCACCAGTGACTTCACCCGTTTATCGCGAGCGGCGGTCAGCAGGGCTACAGCTCCGCCCAGGCTATGGCCGAGCAAAATCACCCGCTGCGCATCGACGCAGTCGATCCCGAGCGCATAATCAATGACGCTGCGCGTCTGGTTGATCAGCGAGTCCAGCCCTCCGTCGCCATAGTCGCCGGAGCTTTCGCCGCAGCCGCCGTAATCAAAGCGCAGCACCATATAGCCGTGCCGGGCCAGCTCCCGCGCCGTCAGGACAAACAGACGGTCCACGCCGATCCGGCTGCCGATAAAGCCGTGGGCGATAATGACGATGGGCAGCCGCTCGTTGGCGCGGCACTCGCCGCCCTTATCGCCGAATGCCGGGTAGTGTAAGGTAGCCGCAAGATCCAGGCCGCCGCTTTGTATGGTAATGTGATGCTCCATCGCAAACCCCTCTTTGCTAAAATTAGATGTGAACCGGCAGCGGATCGTTTTTCAGTCCGTTTTCCAGCATCAGCTGCTCGCTGCCGTTAAATAAATACAACCGGTGAATCAAGACCGACACGGCGTCGCCCGGATGCAGCTCAGGCAATTCAACCGAGCGATAAGCGAACAGCAGCCCGCCGGGCACTTCGACTTCAATCTGCCAGTGGATGCCGCGGAAATACACCTGCTTGACGACGCCTGATTCGGCGGCCGACGGGAAGGCAATTTCGCCTGAGCGGCCAATCTCGATAAATTCCGGCCGGATCATCGCCTTCGCCCCCGGCAGCCGCTCCGCATCGAAGCCCCGCAGCCGGGAAACGTCCGCAACCGGGTTCGACTCCCCGATAAAGCTCGCTACAAACGGCGTCCGCGGCTGCTTGTAAATCGCTATCGGCGTCCCCTGCTGCTCCAGCTGACCGTCATGAATAATCATAATCTGGTCAGCCACCTCAACGGCTTCCTCCTGGTCATGCGTCACGAAAATCGTCGTAATGCCGACGCGGTCGATCATATCCTTGAGCCACGTACGCAGCTCCTTGCGCACCTTAGCATCAATCGCCGCAAACGGCTCATCCAGCAGCAGCAGCTGCGGCTCCGGAGCAATCGCGCGGGCAAAGGCGACCCGCTGGCGCTGACCGCCCGACAGCTGGTGCGGCAGCCGCTTCTCCATCCCCTTCAGTCCCGTCAGCTCGATCAGCTCCTGTACCCGCTCGCGGATCTGGGCGCGGCTGCGTTTCTGTACGGTCAGCCCGAAGGCGATGTTATCGTACACGGTCATATGGCGGAACAACGCGTAGTTCTGAAATACGAAGCCGATGCCCCGTGCCTGCGGCGGCTGATCATTGACCCGCTGGCCGTAGAACAGGATATCGCCGGAATCCGGCTCCTCGAGCCCGGCCAGCATGCGCAAAATGGTCGTTTTGCCGCCGCCGCTCGGCCCGAGCAGGCCGATCAGCTTGCCTTTTTCAATCTCGAAGCTGACGTCTTTGGTCGCTTGGAAGCTGCCAAAGCTTTTCGTCAAGTGTTTGGCAACGATATGCATAGGCGTTATACCCCTTCCCGGCTCAGCTCGCGCTGATGCTTCCATTCGACAGCCGATTTGACCAGCAGTGTCACAACCGCCAGCAGCACCAGCAAGGAAGCAATCGCAAAGGAGCCGGCAAAATTATATTCATTATACAAGATTTGAATGTGCAGCGGCATCGTATTTGTTTCGCCCCGGATATGGCCGGAGACGACGGAAACCGCTCCGAATTCGCCCATAGCTCGCGCATTACACAGGATGATGCCGTACAGCAGCCCCCATTTGATATTCGGGATCGTCACCTTCCAGAACACGAGCCAGCCTTTCGCGCCCAGCGTCACCGCCGCCTCTTCCTCCTGCGTGCCCTGTGCCTGCATCAGCGGAATCAGCTCGCGGGCCACAAACGGGAACGTGACGAAAATCGTCGCGAGCACCATGCCCGGCAAAGCGAACAAAATTTTAATGTCATGCTCCTGCAAAAACGGGCCAAACCAGCCCTTCGCGCCAAACAGCAGGACGAAAATCAACCCGGCGATGACCGGCGACACGGCAAATGGCAAATCAATCAGCGTCAGCAGCAGCTGCTTGCCCTTGAAGCGGAACTTGGCAATCGCCCAGGCTGCCGTAAGGCCGAAGATCAGATTCAGCGGCACGGCGATGGCCGCCACCTGCAAGGTCAAGCGGATCGCCGCCGCCGCGTCCGGCTCGGTCAGTGCGGCTGTGTACACTTCCCAGCCTTTGCGGAACGCCTCTGCGAATACGCTGATCAGCGGCAGCACCAGCAGCAAGCCAAGGAACAGCAGGGCGATGCCGATCAGCAAAAATTTGATCACCGGCGCTTCGGTAATATGGCGGGGGCGATCGGTACGTCGCAATCCCGCCTTCGGTGTTGCCGTTACATAACCGGCCATGAAAGCTCCTCCTTCTGACCTACACGGCCGTAAAGCGGCGGTTGACCCGCCATTGGATCAGATTGATAATCAACAGCGTCATGAAGGAGATCAGCAGCATGACCAGCGCAATTGCCGTTGCTCCAGCGTAATTGTACTGCTCCAGCTTCGTCATGATCAGCAGCGGTGCGATCTCCGTTTTCATCGGCATATTCCCGGCAATAAAGACGACTGAGCCGTATTCGCCTACCCCGCGGGCAAAGGCCAGTGTGAAGCCAGTCAGCAGCGCGGGCAGCAGCGCCGGGAAAATAATGCTGCGGAAGGTGCGCCAGCGGTTCGCTCCGAGGCTTACCGCCGCTTCCTCCACATCTTTCTCCAGTTCCTCAATCACGGGCTGCAGCGTGCGTACGACAAACGGAATGCCGATAAACGTTAAGGCTAGTGTAATGCCAAGTGGCGTAAACACAATTTTGATGCCGTACGGCTCCAGCAGCTTGCCGACCCAGCCGTTCTGGGAATAAATCGTCGTCAACGCGATCCCGGCGACGGCTGTCGGCAGCGCAAACGGCAAATCCACCAGCGCGTCGACAACCTTTTTGCCCGGAAACGTATAGCGGACCAGCACCCAGGCTACGATAAAGCCAAACACGGCGTTAACGAGGGCGGCGGCGAACGCGGTGCCGAAGCTGATTTTCAGCGAAGCGATCACACGTTCATCCGACACCGTCGTCCAGAAAGCAGTCCAGCCCATGCCGGACGTGGTGATAAAAATAGCGGATAGCGGGAACAGCACGATCAGGCTCAAGTACAAAACAGTAAACCCCATCGACAGCCCGAATCCGGGTAAAATACTGCGCTCCTTCCAAGCTTTACGCATACCGGCGGTCTCTCCCCAAGTTATGGTTTGTAAATCTTGTCGAAGGTTCCTCCATCGCTGAAGTGGGTCTTCTGTGCTTTGGTCCAGCCGCCGAACGGCTCATCGTTAATTGTAAACAGATTGACCTTGGCAAACTGGTTTTCATATTTTTTCGCCACCGCTTCGAGACGCGGACGGTAGTAGTTTTTCGCAGCGATTTCCTGGCCTTCCTCCGAGTACAAATATTCCAGATACGCCTGCGCAACCTCACGCGTGCCCTTTTTGTCGACGACCTTGTCAACGATTGCCACCGGCGGCTCCGCCAGCACGCTGATCGACGGGGTTACGATATCAAATTTGTCCTTGCCAAACTCGTTGATGGACAAGTAGGCTTCATTTTCCCAAGCCAGCAGCACGTCGCCAATTCCTTTTTGAACAAAGGTGTTGGTCGCATCACGCGCGCCGGAATCAAGCACCGGCACATTTTTGAACAGCTTCTGCATGAATTCCAGCACCTTGGCCTCATCCTTGTTGTTCTTCTGGTAGGAATAACCCCAGGCTGCCAAGTAGTTCCAGCGGGCGCCGCCCGACGTTTTCGGGTTCGGCGTAATCACTTGAACGCCCGGCTTGATCAGATCGTCCCAGTCCTTGATCCCCTTCGGATTGCCCTTTTTGACAAGAAACACAATCGTCGAGGTGTACGGGGTGCTGTTATCCTTCAGCTTGCTTTGCCAGCCTTCATTGATATAGCCGGCATCCTTGATCGCATCAATATCGTAAGCGAGCGCCAGCGTCGTCACATCGGCCGCCAGACCGTCAATGACCGAGCGTCCCTGCTTGCCGGAGCCGCCATGAGATTGCTTGATTGTGACGTCCTGGCCGGTTTTATTTTTCCAGTAGGCTGCAAATGCTTTATTATAGCTCACGTACAATTCACGTGTCGGATCATAGCTGACGTTCAGCAGCTCTACAGCCGGCTTGGCCGCTGTCGCTGTCTTCGATGCGTCGGCCGGCGCAGCAGCCCCGCCCGCAGCTCCCTGCTTCGTTCCGCCGCCGCAAGCCGTCAAGCCTGCAAGCGATAAGACAAGTGCGCCATATAAGGACCATTTACCGAAAGACCGAAATACGCTAGGTTGTACAGTTGACATAAGATTCTCTCTCCCCTTTTACATCACTCTCATAAGTACAACGGATAAGCGTTCCGGTCGTCCGGTAACTATCTTATAATTCCGATAAACTTACTTTGTTATTGGTATATTAGCATCGCTGATTTCGTCCTGTCAATCGTTTTTTGGAAACAATTGCGGACAACGAACAAAAAAACCTGCATGCGCCGCCAAAGCGGTACATACAGGTTAAGCGTACAAACAAACCGAAACAGGTTATCTGGCGGCAGGCGGCCGCTTCTCCAGCGCGTGCAAATCCTCCTCCAGCGACACCATTCGTTCGCTGACCAGCTTGGCTGCATCGGCCAACGCCTGGTTGTAGAGGACAGGGCCAAGCTCCCGAATCATATAATCCAAACAAAGCTCGGCAGCCAGCTCGCCGATTTCCTCGTCCCGCTCCTGCAGAAAATAAGCTTGCACACGCGCAATGAGCTGCTCTTTCTGGTCTCTCGGCAGTTTGACAATCATCACCTCCATCAGCTCCAGCTCTTAAAATCATTCATAGACGATCCCGAACCGAACGCCCGACTGTCTGTACGAACCTCAGTCCGCTTCCACAGCTCCCGCCGTTCCGGCTGGGCTGCACGCTTCACAGTATCCGAGAATATCGAACCGGTGATTGACGATCCGGAAATCCTGAGGCACCGTAGACATATGCTTCATCGGACAAAATTCGAAGGGGATCGTCTTCTCACAGCTCAGACAGATCAGGTGATGGTGGTGGTGAGACCGGCAGCGGGCGCGGAATTTCAACCCGTCATTCAAATAAATTTGCTCCAGCACGCCCATCTCGCTAAGCAGGCGCAAATTGCGGTACACCGTATCAAAGCTGACGCCCGGGTAGGACATCCGCATATACTCATAGACATCCTTCGGGGACAAATACCCCGTTGATTCGGCGAACAGCGCCGCCAAGCTTTTGCGCTGATCTGTAATCCGCCAGCCCTTGGCAGACATCGCGGCGATAATTTCACGGATCAGCTCCTGCACATCCTGCCCGTGATCATGCTCATGGCTGTGATCATCGGGGCGGTCATACTGATGACTGTGATCGTGGCGGTGACCCTCTTCGTGTCCATGTCCATGCTTATGCTCGTGTGTATCCATAGCGACCGTTGCCAAAAGATCGTAAACCTCTACCCAATCTGTTGTTTGCTTCCTGTTTCGTCGTGTCTGCTTTTGCCGAAGCTACTCGCATTTGGTGTAACACTCCGCAGGCGTAAATTCGGATGCAACGACTCCTACACATTAGCGTTTGCTTGGTTGTGCGGTTACGCTAATTTTGAAAGGTTGATAGCCGCGTTTAGATCGCGGTCTATGCTCAGTCCACATTCACACTCATAGGTACGGTCTGAAAGTTTCAGGTCTGATTTCATCTGTCCGCAGCTTGAGCAAAGCTTCGATGACGGAAACCACCGATCTGCTTCAACAAAGCGTATCCCGTATTTCTCGCATTTGTATTGCATCTGGCGTTTGAACTCACCGAGTTTCTGTTGGGCAATCGCTTTGGACACGTGTGCGTTCTTCATCATACCTTTGACATTCAGAGTCTCCATGACAACGGCGCTCGGCTTGGTTTTCGCGATCGCGCTTGTTTCCTGATGAAGGTGGTTGGTTCGCAGGTTCGTCAATCTCCGATGCAGCAAACGAATCGATTGTTCAAGCTTCACAATGTTGCTTGTTTTGACAAAACGGTTTCCCTCCTTGTTCATTTCGTATTTACGAGAAACGCGGCGTTGCAACCTACGCAATCGCTTCTCGGCTTTCTTAACTGTCGTTGTCTTGTTGATGTTCTTCACTCGATTCCCAGTGGACAACACAGCCAATTCCTTAATCCCAACGTCAATTCCAATTTTCTCATCCGTCAGGTTGTCTACGGATGGTTCCTGATCAACTCCCACAGACATGTACCAATACTTTCCGTCAAAGCTGATCCGGGGGTTCGTGTACTTGGCTGAAACAGGCAAACGCTCTGTTGTCTTCACCCACCCGACTTTTTCAATCCGAACCATATCGCCGTTCACTTTCAGTTTGTCCGTATCGTGGTAGAACGCTGGCTTTGACTTTTTCCTGCTTTTGAAACGTGGTTTGGCTGCCAAACCCTTAAAAAGCTTCTTGTACGCGTCACAGGCATCCTTAATGGCCTGTTTGGTGATGTTGTTCGATACGTCAAACAGCCATTTCAGCTCATCGGATTGTTTGAGCTTTGTGAGTTCCTTGCGAAGCACGCCGTCCGAAATAAACGTTCCGCCCGTTTTGTGATTTTCTTCTTGTCGTGCCAATGTCCAATTGTAGGCCCAACGCGCAATCCCCGCCGACTTCCAGAGCTGCCGTTCCTGATCTGGTGTAGGCTTGATCCTAACTTTCGTCGCCAGGATCATCAGCCATCAACTCCTTCATCCTCTTCTTAGCTTGGTTTGCGCGTTTGCCTTGCAAGCGACAACTATACACAGTCACCATCTGAATCGCTTGTGACTGGATACACGGCAGTAACCGATTGTCATGCGTTCCCGATCAACGGTCGGCTTACGTATGTAGGTCTTCATCCGTGTAGTAGCGGTATCCATTATCCTTCGTAAGTGCAGGAACAAACTTCCCTGACTCATGCCCTAAGCGCAACGTCTTAGGCGCGACACCTATCAGCTTAGCAAATTTACCTAGTAGAATACATGTTGTTCTCCTATATCATAATTAGAGATATGTTAAAAAATGTATATAGTTAATTGTTACTGTTTACCGCCTCTTCTCTAAGCTATCGTTACCGCCTCTCTTCTAATAATGCCTGAACGGGACGCGGTCCGTCAAGGCGCTGCAGCCTTCCCGGTCTTCCCGGAGCGCGATCACAGCAGGCGAGAAACGTGAAGCTTAGCGCAGCTCCGGTTTGGTCGCAGCCGCTCCGGACAACTCAACCGCCGCCTCTGCCGCTTCCTCCAGCGCAGTCAGTTCGGCGGCAAGCCCGGATTTATCAAAGTGCTCGCCGATAAACACCGCTACATTCGGCACCTCGGTTTTCGGCGTAATTTTCAGAAAATCCAGCTCGCGGTACGCATATTGAAACATAAACAGGCTGGCCGTATCGGTAAATCGCAAAATACCCTTCGCCCGGAATATGTCAGCAGGCAGCCGGCCGATCAGCGCCTCAAATTGCTCGCTGTCCACCGGGCCCCGGAAATAATGCGTGTACGCCATCACGTGCTCATGCGACTCATGCGGCGCGCTGTGCGGGTGAGGCGATCCAGATCCATGTCCATGAACGGCGCAGGAGGCGTCCTGCTCGTGCTTGTGGGCGCTATAGTGCGCCGTGCTGTCGGACGGGTCGCTGCGCTCGCCCTCCGGCGCGCTGTGAGCGGCGCAGGAGCAGGACGCGGGCGACGGCTTCACTTCCGCCCGCGGCACGGAGCCCTTGTCCAGAGTGTCAAACCACGTAAAGTCGATTTCACTGCGGATCGTCAGCTGCATCGGAGCATGAGGGTTTAGCTCGCGGATTTTCGCTTCCAGCCCCGGCCATTCCGTCGGCGGCACGAGATCGGTTTTATTCAGCAGCAGCAGCGTTGCACAGCGGATCTGATCGGCCATCAGCCGATACGTCCGGGAGCGCGGCGACACCGATTTTTCGGCGAATTGGGCGGCATCGACAACCGTGATAACGGACGCCAGCTTCACATGCGTCAGCAAGGAGGCATCTGTTACACCGTCAAGCATTTCCAGCGGATTGGCGGCTCCCGTCGATTCGACGAAAATCACATCAGGCTGATGCTCGTCAATCAGCTGCTTCAGCTCCATGCCAAGATCGCCGCGCACAGTGCAGCAAATGCAGCCTCCGAGCATCTCGGTCATCGGCACGTCCGCTCCAAGCAGCATGCCGTCGAGGTTGACTTCGCCCAGTTCGTTCATCAGCACCGCAGGCGTCCGGCCGCTCAGCTTGTAATAATCGAGCGCCCGCGTCAGCAGCGTTGTCTTGCCACTGCCGAGAAAGCCGCTTAATATATGCACAGGGACCGCATGCGGCGTTGGAGACGCAGCGCCCTTGGACGCAGATTGGGCAAGGATTTGTGATACAGCTTGTGTCGGGTGTGAATGCATGATGTCTTATCCCCTCTTTGTTTTTCTTCAAATTGTATGCCCGTGCGTCCAGAAAGTCAATTTTGAGTAATGATTACGATTTTCATAAAGGAGGCAGCCTATGCCAGCTTCTCAGCGTACGGAAGCAACCATTCAGATTGACCCTACGTTCGCTTATTATACGGACCGCAGCCCAGCCAGTATCGCCGCCGAGCTTGCCCAGGCAGGCTACAGCGCTGTCCGTTATTTCGTCACCGACGAGACGCGGGTGAACGGCCCGCTCGTTCATGCGCTCAGGGAGCAAGGTCTGGCGGTATGGGCGATGGTGCTTGGCAATGGCGCTTATACCGCGGCCCCGCTTCCGGCAGGCTGGGAGCGTTGGCAGATGGAGCTGCTCAAGCCGGTTCATGACGGCTACCTGCGGCTGTCCCTGTTTCATCCGGGGTATACGGCCTGGAAGAAGGCGGCGATGGCCCAACTCGTCCGTTCGCTTCCATTCACGGGAATCGAGGTGGCCGAATGCTACTTCCCGGAATGGAACGGCCTCGCCACAGGCGTATACGGAGATATCGGCCCGCAGGCGCAAGCGGCCTTCCGCTCCTTCGGCGGCGGGCAGCTGCCGGAATTTCGCCAAAGCAGTTCGCCGCGCTATTACAAAAAAGACACCGCGCGTTATGCGCTGTGGGTTGAGTGCCGGGTGGACGCGGTTAACCGGTTCGTCCATGAGCTGATTAACGGCGCCGGAGGCGTCAGAGACGCGCGCCCGGAGCTTCGCGTGGCGACCTGGTCGGTCGCCGTCGATGCAGGCGCGGACCCCGCGGCCGCTGTCCGCGAGCTGCAGGGGCTCGACGCGCCGGCGCTGATCCGGCTCGTACAGCCGGACACCCACGTGCTGCAGACGCACTGGCCGGACTGGATGCGCCTCCGCCTTCCTGCCGACTATGTGCGGCGCTATGACGTCTTTGCCGCTCCGATTCGCGCCGCCTTCCCGAAGCTGCCGCTTGGCGTGCAGACGGATATCGGCTCATTGCGGCGCATGCGGCGCAGCTCGGCCTGGATGAGCCGGTTTGCCGATGAAGCGCAGCGGCTTGGTTACTCGTTCTGGACCGCTTACGAATACAGCATCGGCCGCTGGATGTATGACGAGCCGCCCGTGCCCGTCCATGCCGTCCGGCTTGCGCCCGACCGGCTGCGTCTGGCGTTCAGCAAGCGCATTGATGAAGCGTCCGCCCGCAGCGCCGTGTATGCAGTTGGCGCGCAATCGGAAGCCTCTGCCCCGCTTCCCGTTGCTTCCGCCAATTGGGCGGAGGAGCAGCGGTCTGCTGCTCGGCCGCCAGCGGTGACTGTCGCTGCGGCTGTGGCGGCGAAAGCGGCAAGTCTGCTCGGCGGGCGGCAAGCGCGAGCGGGCTTGCGCGCCAAGCCGCTTCATGTACAGCCGCTTACCATTCAGCAGCTCCACGTCGACGGCCAATTGCTGGAGCTGCAAGCTGCCGACCTGCCCAACGGCGAGTTCAGCCTGGACATCGCCGGTATCCGCGACACGCCGGATCGCTGGCTGCTCCGGGGCATGAGGGCGCTGGAGACGCCACCCGGCACCTGTTTCCGTATCCCGGCTTTTAAGAATTGAACATTGGTTATTGGGAGGCAGACAAGGTATACTGGTAAGGAAAGGATGTGGACCGCTGTGAACGCCGCCTTATTGAAGCAAGAACGCGCCAATGCGATCAGTCATGGCATCGGTGCAGTGCTAAGTCTTGTCGCCCTTGTGCTGCTTGTTGTCCGCTCGGCCCTCCACGGCACCGTCTGGCATGTGGTCAGCTTTGCCATCTTCGGAACGTCGCTGCTGCTGCTTTATGTATGCTCCACCCTGCTGCACAGCGCGCGCCGGCCCCGCCTTATTCGCATCTTCGAGATTATGGATCATGCCGCGATTTATGTGCTCATTGCGGGAACGTACACACCGTTTCTGCTTGTCACGATCCGGGGCGCGCTCGGCTGGAGCTTGTTCGGTATCGTCTGGGGGCTTGCGTTGGCGGGCATCCTGTTAAAGCTGCTGTTTATCGGCCGCTTCAACGTGCTGTCCACCCTCTTTTATATCGCGATGGGCTGGATGATCCTGGTTGCCTTTCAGCCGCTCCAGCAGCATCTTCCGCAACCGGGCATCGCCTGGCTGATTGCGGGAGGCGTCCTGTACACGCTCGGCACCGTCTTTTATTTATGGAAGAAGCTGTTTTACCATCACGCGGTCTGGCATCTGTTTGTGCTCCTCGGCAGTATGTGCCACTTCGTGTCCGTTTACTTCTACGTGCTGTCCAATTAACTCGCCACCGTACCGCTGCTGCTCCCTTGGCTGATTCGATGAATCAGTCATCTTGGCGTCCCCTGCCATGCGGGGATACACATGGAAAAACCGTCTTGACGCGGATCGGCGCGCAAGACGGTTTAAATGGATCAGCTGTATGCGTTGAAATAAAGGCCAGCCGCCAGTTGGCAGCGGCAAGGAAGAAGCTTCCGGCCGACTGCTTGTCCTAAGCGCGAGGCTTAAATACGCCAAAAGGCCGGCCAACCGGCAACACAGCTTTGCCGAAATGGGTATTGAGCACCGCAGCCCCCGCTGCGTAGAGCGAAAGCAGCCCAATGGCCAGCTCCGCGATCGCCGCCAGCGTATGGAACAGCTTCGGCGCGATCCCGAAGGCATCAAAGGTCAAGCCCAGAAACAGCAGGTCGATCAGAACAAAAATCGAAAACAGCACTTTATGCGTTTCCATCGCCCCGACGGTCATAAACAGCGTAAAGATCAAATAACCGGCAAAAGCAAAGCCAAGCTGCTTGCCGTCCACTGCCCCGGCCAGCTCCGGGCCAAACACCCCCAGCTTGATCAGCCAGCCGCCTGCCATCGCAAGCCAGAAAAAGGCATACGCGCCAAACGCGGTCATGCCAAACGTATTATTATGCTTCGCATCCTGAATGGAGGCGAACAGTTGGGCGCACGCGCCCAGAAAGACGGCCCAAGGGATGACCAGGCCGAGCCCTTCGGTCAACCCGAGCTTTTGCGAGGAAGCAACCAGCGTAACGATAGCCAGACCGAATAACCCGAGTGCGCTCGGATCGGCTGTAACAACTTTGACATGGGTGTACGTATTCGTATGCATAGGTAACCTGAGCCTCCAGCATGCAGGGCTTCCCCCTGCCGAGTACATAATCCTTCTGCCGATGCCAGAATTCATACTATGCTACTGTACAGCAGTTCGCGCACCATGACTATGATAAATGATACATAAGCGCCGGGTTCACAATAAAGCCAGCTTTTCTAATCATGCCGAAGGGGCTGTCCTGCAGCCCGCGCTTTCGTCTAGCGGAACAGCCGCTTCCATTGGTAATACAGCACGCAGCCGACGCAATAACCCATGATGGCCGCTAACGCGGCCAATCCGACCAGCCCGGCCAGCACATAGCCGATCCAGCCATCACGATCCAGCGCAACCGCCAGCATGGACAAGGTCAGCAGGCCCACAGCAATCGCATTGTTGAATCGCTGCAGCTCGCGTGATTCGGTCATGGCTCCGGCTACCCGCTTTTTCAGCCAAGGGGCCGCCAGCTGGACAAACAAATTGACTTGCAGACCGCGCCATAACGTAATGCTCTGCACCGCCCAAAGCGCAGCAATCAGCGCCGGTTGACGCAGCAAAATCGCCGCCGCTACAAACAGCACGATGCCAACCTGATTGGCGCGCACAAACGGCACCGGTATTTCCTTCACGAACATCCCTCCCAGCTTATGTTCCCGCGCCACCCATCGGCTCAATTCCGAGCTCGCCGGTATTGCGGTTCAGCAGTACGATGCTGCCCTCCATCCAGCCGCCTCCGCTGTTTTTCAACCGCATGCGAGCCGTTTTCCCATGCCGGAGCAAATAGGCGACAGCCGTATCCGTCAATGAAGCGCCAAAGCTGTCCTTCCAAATGACAAACGCACAGCCTGATTTGTAGGCGCTGCATCCGTAACCGCGCTTGCCGCGAATGATCCGGCCTGAGCAGCCCGCACGCGGACAGGCGCCCAGCGGTGCATATCCCTCGATCCCAGCCGCTGTCTGCTGTGGCTGGGAGCTGGCCGCTTGCACGGGCACGGCGGCACTGCTCGCTTTCGCCGTGCTGCGCCGCTTCGTCGCTGCTTGTCCGCTCCCCGCCTCCGGGTCGGCCGCGGCGCCTGCTTTCGCCGTGCTGCGCCGCTTCGGCGCTGCTTGCCCGCCTCCCGTCTCCGGGTCGGCCGCGGCGCCTGCTTTCGCTGTGCTGCGCCGCTTTGCGGGCTGCTTTTTCTCCTGCCGAGCATCGCCCTCCGTGCCGAAGGCTTGCTTTTCCGCCGGCTGCTGGGCGCGTACTTTGTCCACGATCGACACCGTAAATCGCTTGACGTTTTGCATAAACGTCTCGTCTGACGCCGCGCCGCGCGCGATTTCGTTCAAACGCCGCTCCCATTGGCCTGTCATCTCCGGCGAGGTGAGCAGTTCGACGCCTGCGCCGCGAATCAGCTCAACGGCCATCCGCCCCTTGAGCGTAATTTCAATCCGCTTGCCCTGCATGACGACGTAGCCGACCTGCTTGAGCCGCTCGATGACCGATGCGCGCGTCGCAGGCGTGCCAAGACCGGAATCCTTCATCGCGTCGCGCAGCTCCTCGTCTTCGATTTGCTTGCCCGCGCTTTCCATCGCCTTCAATAACGTACCCTCGGTATACGCCTTCGGCGGCTTTGTTTCCTTTTCCTTGGCCGCAGACTTGCGGCATAACACGCCGGAAGCGGCATCCAGCTTAAAAGCCAACGTCGTCTCTTCCTCTGCCGGCTCGTTGTCGTCCTCGTGCTCGCCCGTTTTTTTCCCGCCACGGGAGGTCGGCTTCGCGTCCTTCGCGCCTTCCTTCTGGTTTTCCTTCGCGTCGCCGGCATATACAATCTTCCAGCCAGGCGACAGCTCCTGCTTCACGATGCTTTTAAACGTTTGGTCCTCGCACACCGTCAGCACCGTATGAACTTTATACAACGCAGGCGGAAAAAAATGCGCCAAAAACCGTTTGACGATCAAATCGTACAGCTTCTTCTCGTCGGGAGCAAGCGCGCCCGGCATCTTGTGCGTCGGTAAAATCGCGTGGTGATCCTCGACCTTCGACGGGTTGCACACGGCCCGGTTTCCGGTATGCACCAGCTGCTTGTTCGCTTGTCCGGCAAGCGCCGCGTATCCGGTCTGCTTGAGCTTCTCCAGCGTGCGATGCATGTCCGGCACATTTTGCTCCGTCACATAGTTGGAATTCGTTCTCGGATAGCTGATCGCCTTGTGCTTTTCATACAGCGCCTGAGCGACATCGAGCGTCTTCTTGGCGGAAAAGCCAAATTTCGCGTTCGCCTCCCGCTGCAGCAGCGTCAGATCATACAGCTTAAACGGATACTCCTTCGTATCCTTAATATCATAGCTGGCGATCCGGCCCGGCTTGCCCTTTACCTTCGCCGCCAGCGCCTCGGCCTTCTCCTTGTCGGTCAGCCGCTCGCCTTGCCACAAACCTCGGTACTCCGTCTGCTCCTGGGCAAACGACGCCTCCACCTCATAATATTTACTCGATTTGAAGGCTTCTATTTCCTTCTGCCGGTCATGCAAAATAGCCAGCACAGGGGTCTGCACCCGCCCAACCGACAGCAGCTCCCGGTGCTTCGTCGTGAAGGCGCGGGACCCGTTCATGCCGATCAGCCAATCCGCCTCGCTGCGGGCGCGCGCCGCCCGTGTCAGCGGATCGAAATCTGCGCCGGGACGCAGCTCGCCGAAGCCTTTGCGGATCGTTTCCGGCGTCAAATCCGATATCCACAGCCGTTTGACCGGCTGCTTCAGCCGAAGATGGCGCTGGATCAGTGAAAAAATATGCTGCCCCTCGCGCCCGGCGTCGCAGGCGTTAACCAGGCTGTCGCAGCGTTGGGCCAGCTCCTTGATAACCTTGAGCTGATCCCGCGTACGCGGGTTCGGAACAAGCTTGAACGTATCCGGAATGATCGGCAGGTCCTGAATATTCCACTTCTTATATTTATCATCATAAGCATCCGGCTCGGCCAGACCAAGCAAATGCCCAATCGCCCAAGTAATAATATAACGCTCGCCTTCCAGATAGGTGCGGTTGTTTTTAGCTTTCGGTTCGATTGCAGCCGCGATATTCCGCCCCATATCAGGCTTCTCGGCAATAATCAACGTCTTCATCAGTCAATCGCTCCTTCATCGGTCTATCCCCACGCCAGACAGGCCGCCAAAATCGCAGACAAAAAAGGCCCAAGATGCGAATGCTCTGGGCCATAAATGGACACTGTCAGATGTACACGTATTATAGCATTTGCCATCCGGTCTGTAAATAATGCGGTTGCGCTGACCGCGCAAGCCTGCGCAGTCTTCCACTCCGCAGCTTCATGGCCTATAATGAATTACCATAGACCGCTCGCTGCGGCAGGCTTGACCCACTTAAAAATGCGAGGTGCCAACTTACTCATGACAACGATCTACGATTTTACGGTTACAAAGCCCGGCGGCGTACGCTTTCCGCTCTATCAATACGAAGGCAAGCCGGTTTTGATCGTCAACACGGCAAGCAAATGCAAATATACCCACCAATTTGACGATCTGCAGAAGCTGTATGACCAGTACAAGGACCAGGGGCTGCAGATCATCGGCTTTCCCTGCAATCAATTTGCGGAGCAGGAGCCTGGATCGAGCGAAGAGGCCGCGTCATTTTGCCAGATTAATTATGGGGTCAAATTCCCGATGTTCGCCAAAATCGACGTAAACGGCAATGACGCCCATCCGCTGTACGATTTTTTGAAAAAGTCGGGCCCGTTTGGCGGATTCGACGAATCCAACATTCAGGCGAAGCTGTTGAAGCTGATGATTACCGATAAAACGCCGGAATGGCTGCATGGGGATTCCATTAAGTGGAACTTCACGAAATTCCTTATTGACGCCGAAGGGCATGTGGTCAAACGGTTTGAGCCGATTGCATCAATGGATGATATCCAGTCCAGCATTGAACAGCTCCTGTAGCCCGATCTCCGAAGGAACAGAACCTTCATCTCCACTTTAGGTGTGGATTTGAGGGTTCTTTTGGCCATTTACGAGAAAATTTTCAAGCTATCAAACCGTTCGTGTCGCCGGAGAAGGGCAGGGTGTGAATGACGCGTATTTGGCCAAACGCAGCACGCGTATGCAAGCCGCCATTATCTCCCTTCGCCTGCAAGGAAAGCTGGAGGAGGCAATCGCCTATCGAGGCGGCCGTCAGGTTTGCTGACGCTGACCTTGTACAAGAAAATAACCAGTCGATTTTAACTTATTTGAAGGACCACCCTGAGGCGGGATGGTCAGGGACAAGTGATGATAAATTTGATCCGCTTGCCCTCATCAGCTCTCAACAATTGTATAAAGTCATGCTGGAAGCAAAGGGCTATCGCGCAGGAACAGATTTCCAGTATGCCCACACCGAAGCATTCGCTGCCGGTAAAGGTCTCTCTTTAATTGCCGGGAACACGCTGCTGACAAATCAACATATTGCGACTGCCTTGGTAGAAGCTCTGTCGGGCACAACGGCGCAGGGGCATTCGTTATTGGACAGGCTGCGGTCGAGCGGAGTAATCCAGGCGGACGCCTTACGAAACAGCCACCGGATCGACGTACGGACTAATGACAAGCTAGGCATGTATTTCACCGATGAACAGGGCCGCGCTGTGTATGTGTTTACCAAGGATATTCCAGACCCAAACTCGTGCACGGGCGTCTGTCTGGAGCATTGGCCCGTGTTTGCTTCCGAAAGCTTGATCATTCCTCCTGCGCTTGAAGCATCCGCCTTTACATTGTTGAGTCGCGAAGACGGAAAACAGCAATGGATGTACAAGGGACATCCGTTGTATTCCTTTAGCCAGGATAAGATGTTCGGCGATGTGAACGGGGAGGCTGTTGCAAACGCGTGGTTTGTAGCAAAGCCGGATTATTCCGTGATGATCGGAACGGATAAGCAGTTAGGTGATTATTTGACAACTACGGCTGGACAAACGTTGTATTATTTTGATAAAGATATCCCCGGCAAGAGTGTCTGTGAAAACCAGTGCCTTGCCAATTGGCCGGCATTCAGCATGGAGGAAGGAAGCGTTCCCTCCACTTTGTCCAAAGAGAGCTTTGGCTCTATCAAGCGTTCGGACGGAAGCAATCAGACGACGTATAAAGGATATCCATTGTATACGTTCATTGGCGATAAATCTGCCGGAGACCTAAACGGCCACAAGCTGAACAATGTCTGGTTCGTCGTGAACCCAGCTACCTTCTCCGGTTCAACGGCCGGAAAGTGAGCGATAGCCGAGCGTTCTTGAAGGCCAAACTATTGGAAAGCGAGTGAAGCCTTGCCCCGTACGGATAAAAAGCTGTCTGCCACGGAGCGTGAAACAAGTGATTAAGATCATTTCTAGCTAGACTCCATGTGCAGTTTTTCGACGAATGTATTTTATGGGAGATCTGGGGGGCTTTTCGGATGCAGAATCATTCCGATTATGAATTGATGCTGCTTGTCAAACAAAAAAACAGGAAGCATTCTCCGAGCTTTATGATCGGTATGCCACCTTGATCTATTCGTTTGCTTGGCGATCGCTTAAAAATGAAGAGGCCGTACGCGAGGTTGTGCAATCTGTCTTTGTACGAATTTGGACAACCGAATCCGACTATGATCCCGACAAAGGTCAGTTCAAAAGCTGGGTGTTAACCATTACCCGCAATGTATCGACCGATTGGCTGCGTCAACAACGCCGGCAGGTCACGAGTCTCGTTTCTTATCTCCCCGAGAAGCTGGAGCAAGTCGCTGATCCCAAGGAAGCTTCGCCTGAAAATCATTTGGAGAAGCATCTGCTGAAGGATCAAATCAAGGGGATGAGCCGTTATTTGTCCGATCAGCAAATTGAGCTGCTTGAGCATTTTTATTGGCAAGGATACAGCCTGATGCAGCACAATTGCCCTTGTGAATTCATCATCGAGTATGTGTCCGGAGCTTGCAGCAAAGAAGAACAGGACATTTTTGAACGACACCTCGCCACCTGTGAAGCATGTCAGATCGAGCTTGAAGAGCTACATTTAGTCTGGGAGACGATTCCTTTGAGCATGGAGCAAGTCGAATTGCCGGTGGATTTAAAACAACAGGTTATGAATGCCGCATTTGCGACCGAGACCTCCCCTAAAGCAAATTAACGATTTGCCGGATGGCCTGTTAAAACTGTTGCGGCTTCCTTCTTTATTCTTTTCATCGCCAGCTTATTGGGAAATGTGCTTTTAGTTCAAGAGCGGTCCAGGCCTCCCATGACTATAGAGCATGCTCTGAGCCTGCCAGCCTCCCAAGTAAAACAGGCGGTGCGCCTCGAAGCCATGAACAAAAGCAGCGGGTATGGAGTGGCGTGTATCGTCGAAAGCGGGTCCGCCAAGCAGTTTGTGGTCTATTTATTTAATACGCCGCCAACGACCGGCGACGAAGTTTATCAAGTCTGGTTGGAGCATGAGAATGGAAGTCAAAGCGCCGGCAGGATGAGAATTGACAATAAGCAGGGAATCGCTGTGCTGTCTGTCCCTTTGACAAATCAAACCTTACCATTAAACTCGATTAAAATCACCTTAGAACCGAACGCTGGGGGAGATCAGCCGAGAGGACCTCAGATGTTCCGAGCTAGTTAAACTGGTTTTAGCTATTTCCCCAATACATGAAGGGCTGTCTTTCCTGGTCATCTTGCGGCCTGGAGGGCAGCCCTGTTTTTCTGTGTTGAAGCCGGTTCGAATTGCACGCAGACAGACGAGCGGAAAACCTGTACAATGAAGGCGGAGAATCGTTGGAGAAAGGAATGTACTTATGTCTGAACACGGCTTTGAAAAAAAGGTAACGTGGCTTGAGCTGTTTTACGATCTGCTATTTGTAGCAGCCGTTTCCAAAGCCACCCATGTCTTATTGCATCTGGAGCATGACGGTCATCTGTCGCTGCCTCAGCTCGGCACCTTCCTGCTGATTTTTGTCCCGATCTGGTGGGCCTGGGTCGGACAATCCGTCTACAACAACCGGTATGGCCGCGATTCGACGGTGCAGCGAGTATTTATGGCGCTGGAGCTGTTTTTCGTGCTCATTATGACCGCCAGTCTGGATGCCGATTTTGATGCGAATTATGCCCCCTTTTTAACCGGCTATATCGGCCTGCGCTGCTTGACCGCCATTCAGTATGCGCTAACTGCGCGAACCGAAACCGGCCATCGTCAAGATACGGCCCGGTTTTTCGGAACGTTCTTCTGGATTGGGATCGCAATTTCCGCCAGCTCCTTGCTGGCTGATTCATGGCTGCGTTATGCGATTTTGTACGCCGGGATTGCCGTCGATATTGCCGTGCCGCTGATCGGCCGCCGCAAGCTGATCGTCACTCCGCTTCATACGGCGCATGTGCTGGAGCGTTTTGCGCTGTTTACGCTTATTTTACTCGGGGAATCGCTGATCAGCATGCTGGCCATTCTCCAGACGGATCGGTTCACAGCTTCCTCCATCGTATTCGCCGCGCTGGCTTTTATGTTGGTCATCGCGATCTGGTGGCAATACTTCGAAAATGTCGAGAAACGGGTGGACAAGTCGAAGCAGACCGCAGGACAGACGATCATCTATGGGCATCTGTTTGTCTTTTTCTCGCTCAGCATGATCGCCGCCTCGATTCAGCTGTTGTATAAGGAGCAATTGCCATATACGCCGCTGCTCATCTTTACGTTTGCTTCGGTGCTGATTTACTTCCTGTCGGTGATGCTGGTGTTCCATCGCTACAAGTTCAGCCACTTCCGCACGAGTCGGCAAGTCGTTGTGTCCTTGACCGCGCTGCTTGCAGCCTTGTTTGTACTCGATTTGCTCGTCCAAGTGTCGCCAACCGTCATCCTGGCGGAAATCATGGTATTTTTCATCGTGTTCGCCCGGGCGACAGCTTGATCCGCGTTTCGGGAATCGCTCCCGAGCCGCCCATGCGCTCACGAAAAAGCCCCCGCCCAGTTCAGGCAGGGGTTTTCTTCTATATAATAGGAACACGAACTGCTTAATCGAATCGGAAATCATCATCGGTCAAAGCTTCCATATGAAGCGTGCGTACGTAACCATTGCCTTTTTTCGAGAAAAAGTCATGCTGCTTCGTCCGGGTGCTGATTCCGTTCAGCACGATCGGGTTGATGTCTTCTTCGTCAAACAGCGGCTCCTGCCCGAGGTTCATCATCGCCTTATTGGCGTTATAGCGCAGAAACACCTTGACATCCTCAGCCAAACCGATCGGCGCATACAGCTGCTCCGTATACTGCTCCTCGTTCGCATGCAAATAACGCAGCAGCCCTTGCAGCGTCTCCAGCGCCTCATCCTGCTCGTCCTCGGACAAGCCGGCGTACACCTCCTGCGCCAGCACGCCGACGTACAGGCCATGAATACTTTCGTCGCGCAAAATAAGGTCGATGATCTCGCCGCTGCTCGTCATTTTCCCCTGCCCCGCCAAATACAGCGGGTAAAAAAATCCGCTATAAAACAGGTAGCTTTCCAGCAGCACGGAAGCGGCCATCGCCAGGTACAGCCCTTTGGGCGTCTCAATGCTTTGGTAATATTGCGAAATCGTCTCCGCCTTGAGCTGCAGATGCGGGTTTTGCTCCACCCAGCGGAACACCTCGTCGATTTCCTCCGTCGTCGCCAGCGTCGTGAAAATGCTGCTGTACGACTTCGCGTGAATTTGCTCCATCATACCCATGAAGCCAAGCACCGCTTTGCGCTGCAGCCCTTCGACATGCTCCAGCAGCTTGGGCATACCGATTCCGCCCTGCACCGTATCGAGCAGCGTCAGCCCGCCCAGCACCTTTTTGTACGTATCCCGTTGCTCCGCGCTTAGCGTAATCCAGGACATTTTATCATCAGACAACGGAATCTCCTCATCGGTCCAAAACTGCATCAGGTTCTGGTTCCAGAACGTGATGGAGAAATCATCGTCGGGTCTGTTCCAATTTACGGCTTTGAAGACGCTCATCCTTGCAGGCGCCCCTTTCTGTATCTTATGCGTTAAACCGAGCAGCTCAGGCATTCCTCAACCGACAGCCGGTTCGTTCGGGTGTAATACAACGATTTGAGGCCTTTGCGGGCCGCGTAAATATAGTAGCGCGCCAGCTGGCGTGTCGTCACGTCGCTGTTCACGTGCAGCACGGTAGAAACGCCCTGGTCGATATGCGACTGGATTTCGGCGATCAGGTCCAGCACCTTGAACTGGTCTGTCTGGTAAGCCGACTTATAATAGAACACATTGTTGCGGTCCATATACGGCATTGGATAATACGTTGTCGAGTTTGCGTAGGTGCGCGTTTCGATTTGCTCCACAATCGGCATGACGCTGCTGGTCGCGTTTTGGATATACGAAATGCTTTGCGTCGGCGCAATCGCCAGACGGTAGGCATGGTACAGCCCGTCGCGTTTCACCTGCTCGCCAAGCGCCCGCCAGTCGTCCGTCGTCGGTACATGGATGCCCTCGAACAGCTGCTTGACCTTGTCCGTCTTCGGCGTGTAATCCGTCGTCACATACCGGTCGAAGTAAACCCCGCTCGCATAATCCGACAGCTCGAAGCCGTCGAACGTTCTGCCCGTTTCACGCGCGATTTGCGCGCTTTTCTCCAGGGAATAATAGTTCATCATCATGAAAAACGCGCCGGCAAAATCACGAGCCTCCGCGCTGTCGTAGGCGATCCGGTTTTTCGCCAAATAACCGTGCAGGTTCATCGCTCCAAGACCGACCGCATGCAGCTCGCGGTTCGCCTTGGCGACGCCCGGCGCATTGCCGACCTCGGTCATATCGCTGACCGACGTCAGCGCCACGATGCCCTCGTGCACCGACTCGCGCACCTTACGGCGCTCCATCACATTCACAATGTTCAGCGAAGCGAGGTTGCAGCAGATGTCACGACGAATCTGGTCGCCATAGCCGTAATCGCCGATCGTCGACGTTTCCTGCAGCTGGAAAATTTCCGTGCACAGGTTGGACATCTTGATGTTGCCGATGCCGTTCAACGCATGCGCCTTGTTGGCATTGCTGCGGTTCATGATGTACGGATAGCCGGATTCAAGCTGGATCGCCGCGATTTTCACCAGCATGTCGCGCGCGCTCATAACCACCTTCTTGCGCACCCGGTCATCCGCCAGCAGCGTATCGTACATCTCATCAAGGTCCATATCGTCCAGATGTCGGCCGTACGCCTTGTAGACGGTAAATGGCGCAAACACATGCAGCGGTTCATTGTCCTCCGCCAGCTTGTAGAAGCGGTTCGGCACGATCAGGCCGATGGACAACGTCTGCAGCCGCGTTTTTTCGTCGGCGTTGATTTTTTTGCTGTCGAGAAACTCCATCAGGTCCCAGCCGAAAATGTTGTAGTACGCCGCGCCGGAGCCTTTGCGCTGTCCCATCTGATCGGCATAGGAAAACGCGTCCTCCATCAGCTTGAGCACCGGCATAATGCCCTTGGCTGCGCCCTCGACGCCCTTGATCGGCTCGCCGCGCCCGCGCAGCTTGGACAAATTGACAGCTACGCCGCCGCCGATTTTGGACAGCTGCATGCAGGTCGCCAGCACGTAGTTGATCGAGTTGAGCGCATCATCCATCTCCAGCAGGAAGCAGGATACCATTTCGCCCCGGCGGCTTTTGCCTGCGTTCAGGAAGGTCGGCGTCGCCGGCTGCAGCCGCTGCTCCATCATCGAGGAAGCGAGCGTACACGCAACGTCAAACCGTCCGTGTCCCAGATACAGCGCCACAATCGCGACCCGGTCCGGGTAATGCTCCAGGTAAACGGAGCGATCATTGCTTTTCACCGCGTAGTCCGTATAAAACTTGGAAGCGGCCATATAGGAAGGAAACTCGAAGCCGTACTCATGCGTGATGCGGTACACGCTCTCCACCTCGGAAGGCGAATAGTGCGCAAATACGTCCTCATAGTAATCCTGTTCAATCATGTAGCGCACCTTGGCCAGGTGGTTGTCGAACGACAGGCTTTTCGCATACACCTCGTCCATAAACGATTGTACCGCTTCTCTGTCCTTGTCCAACTGAAAAAATCCGTCGGCCCCCCGTTGCATCAGAAGGTTATTGAGTTCAATATGCCGCAACGTTGTCCACTCCCATCATAAATTGTTGCACATCCCGCTGTGTGCCCGCGAGCTCGAACTTGGCCAAAATCGGCACCTGGTAGGCGGCGGCGATTTTGTCGGCGCTGATCGCAAAGCTTGTCCCCCAATTGCGGTTGCCGCTGGCGGCTACGCCTTGTATGTATTCCGCATTGTGCTCCAGGAAGGCGGCTACGCGATCAGGCACTTGACCGAAGCCCGTCGTATAGGTGACAAGCACAAACGGCTCGCGTGTGATCAGGCTGTCCTCAATTTGCACGGAGCGCACATTCAGCTTGCGGATAAACCGCCGCACGTTGCCTGTTTTCGAATCGTATACAACCAGCATAAGAGGTATCCCCCTGTCTAAAATCTCCCGTCGGCCGAAGCCGGCAGCTATGTATTCGGAAGCGTGCGGCAAGCCCGCCGTATGAAACCGGCGCTGTCGCTTCGCAGCGGGCGTCGAGAGGGCCGACAGCCCTGCTCCGAATATGTCGGATATCGCGCTCGTGTCTCGCTTGCGAGACGCCGTTCTGCAGCCTCTCTGGTAGGACGCATATGTAGGATATGGACGATTTAACCCATATGTAGATATCCGAAACAAACTTATATCAATATATAGTGTCTGGCGCTGGTTGTCAACGTGAAACTTATCGACAAATCGGGACAGTTTGCGGCCCGCAGACCCTTGAAATTACGCGTTGAAAACGATTGAAAACGGCAAGAAGCCGCTTGGCAGGCGGCTTCTTGCACGACGGCCCGACATCATCCGGCAGCCGTAAAGCTATAAATTTTCCATCCAAAGACCTATCCGTTTTGCGTATTTTTTTTGCCGACTGTGGACAGACCCAGCTGCGCCGAAACGACTGCTCGAAGGGTGCTTCGGATCGTCCCGCCACTCGGAACCTCAAGTGCATGTCGAGCCGCTTCGGATCGTCCCAGCACTCGGAACCGCAAGTGCACCCCGAGCCTCTTCGCCCCTCCTCGCCGCACAGATACGCCCGCTGACCCCGCCCGCTCTGGAAACCCCGGCCAAGTTCGACGCGGCCTGTGGATGGCGCCGTTCTGTCAAGCGCGCGCTTTCTCCTTGCGCGGCCATAACGTATAGCTGAAGCTGATCAGGAAATCTATGCCGACTATCAGCCCCCACAGACGAATCGTCTGCCGCAGGCTGTCCGTCCGCGCCGCATCGCCCGTCCAGAGAATCAATCCATAAAGGATCGCGCTGCCCAGCGCCCACGCCAGCGCATGCAGCAGCCACATCCGCCGTTCACGGCTGGCGTGGGCCGCTCCAAAGCGAGGCGCGCGCAGCGGCCGGGGCCCCCCGGCAAAGCGGTGCGCAAACCGGGCGTCGGCCCAGCGGATCATCCGGTGTCCGTACACGACGGACACGGCTACATAAATGGCCGCCAGCGCATGCGACCAGTTGGCTGCCGCGCCACGCTGCAGATCGACAGCGGTCACAGCCAGCAGCAGCAGATCAATCAGCGGCGAGCAGGCCAACAGCACCATGCCAAGACCCTGCTTCCGCCACACGTACCGTGCAAACAAGCCTGCGGCCACACATACCCAGAATCCAATTTCACAACTGATAATAAGCGCAGCAATCATCCGATTATCCCTTCCTTCTCCGGCTACGTAAATCGTGATTTTTTATAATACATTGTACTAAATAACGAGATCATCTTACCACAGCCTGCCAAAGCAAGGCAACCGACGATACGCGGTCAGACTGAGCACGGGAAGAACGAGAATGCTCGGGCCAGCGGCGCTTTGGAACGATGATCTCCGGCTTATACGCCCGGATGGCCTGCCCTATTAATGAAAGGAGCAAGCCGGTCCATGATGCCGGATTAGCAAATACACCGTGCCGCTGTGCAGATGATAGGCAGGGCCACTGCGCTTTAAACGATGTATGGGGCGGGTATACAAAAAGACGCCTCCTCCCCTTCACAGGGATCGGAAGCGCCTCTCTCATGAAATCCCGGGAGCTATCCCATAGTTACCCACTATGCCTTGGGATGAATCATATCCTCCGGCTTGACGACCTCATCGAACCGCTCGGCGGTCAAATAGCCGCTGCGTACGGCCGCTTCCTTCAGCGTCAAGCCTTCCTTGTGCGCCGTTTTGGCGATGGAAGCCGCCCTCTCATATCCAATATGAGGGTTCAACGCCGTGACCAGCATCAGCGACTGCTCCAGATGCCGCGTAATGACCGCGTGGTTCGGTTCGATGCCGACCGCGCAATGCTCGTTGAACGAGTTCATCGCGTCCGCCAGCAGCCGCACGGACTGCAGGAAATTATGAATAATAACCGGCTTGAACACGTTCAGCTCAAAATTGCCCTGACTCGCCGCGAAGCCAATCGCCGCGTCATTGCCCATCACCTGGCATGCGACCATCGTCATCGCTTCGCTTTGAGTCGGATTCACCTTGCCCGGCATGATCGAGCTGCCCGGCTCATTTTCCGGAATCGTCAGCTCGCCGATGCCGCTGCGCGGGCCGCTCGCAAGCCAACGGACATCATTGGCAATTTTCATCAGATCGGCCGCCAGCGCCTTCAAAGCGCCGTGCGTATAAACGATCTGGTCATGGCTGGTCAGTCCGTGGAACTTATTGTCAGCCGACACGAACGGAATGCCGGTTTCACGGGCAATCTCGGCCGCTGTCGTATCGCCGAACTGCGGATGCGCGTTCAGCCCGGTGCCAACGGCGGTGCCGCCGATCGCCAGCTCGTGCATCGTCTCCATGCTTTGGCGGATCATCCGCTCGGTTTTGTCAAGCATCGCCCACCAGCCGCTCATTTCCTGCCCCAGCGTCAGCGGGGTCGCGTCCTGCAGATGCGTACGGCCAATTTTCACAATAGCTGCAAATGCCTCCGACTTGCGCTGCAGCGTTTCCTTCAGCGCAGCCAGCGCGGGAAACAGCCTGCGATGCAGCGCCAGCACGCCGGCCATATGCATCGCGGTCGGGAACGTATCGTTGGAGCTCTGGGAACGGTTCACATCATCATTCGGATGAATGCGGACGTCTGCCCCCTGCTGCTCCAGCCGCTGGTTGGCCAGCCGGGCGATCACCTCGTTGGCGTTCATGTTGGATTGCGTACCGCTGCCCGTCTGCCAGACGACAAGCGGGAAATGCTCGTCCCATTCGCCTGCAACCACTTCTGCCGCGGCTGCGGCAATGGCGTCGGCTTTGGCCTGCTCCAGCTTGCCAAGCTTCAGGTTCGCTTGCGCAGCCGTTTTTTTCAATAGGCCGAAGGCATGCACAACCTCCAGCGGCATCCGCTCGGTGCCGATCCGGAAGTTTTCGCGGCTCCGCTGCGTTTGCGCGCCCCACAGCTTGTCATTCGGAACTTGAATTTCGCCCATTGTATCTTTTTCAATCCGGTAGTCCGTCATTTGTAAAACCTCCTGGAGTTTTTAGGGCTCGAAGCAACCAGCGCTAATGGTTAGATGGAGCCAGCTGTATAAGTCGTTAAATGATGAAGGCTAGCTCGGTGTCACAGGTGCAGCTTCCTCATGCATCCGGTTTCAGGTATACTTCCGAACGTAAGCCGGGCAACCTATATAAGTTGAATAGAGGAAACGATCCACGATCGCAGGTTTCTTTCACCGGCTGTCCGGCGACCATCCTTATTCAACATGATGCATAGAAATCAACTGAATGAAGGAGGGAGTACCCATGAAGGACAACTTGAAGGGCACCACGGAGCAATACATCAATAAGCTCCACGATACCCAGGCCAAGGACGACAAAAACCGCAAGCACAACGGCGGAGGCCATCCGGAGAGCAAGCTTCCCGGCGAGCAGCATCGCAACGGCAATTAGTCTTCCCGCTTGGCCTGCTTCTCAAGCATCTAGAGTCGCAACCGGGAGCCTTGAGGCTTCCGGTTTTTGTTGTCTGATCCATATTGCCCCGCGGCTCCGATCTATGATATACTCATTCTCCTGTCAACCAGCTTACAATGGCTGGAAACCTGCAACCGAATGGGAGGAATCACTGTTGGAAACCGCTTTGCACCAAGCTTATCAAGAAGAACTGCAGCGACTGGAGCAGACGATCTGCGATATGGACGATCATCTGCTTCAGCTGGAAGCGATACCGCGCTATACCGGTCATGTTGTGTCGGAGCAGGTCCTGGAATCCATCCGCGAGCAGAAGCGCCGCAATCTGCGGCATGCGACACCGGAGCCGTATTTTGGCCGACTCGACTTTCAGGAGGCAGGCAAACCCGGCCCTGCGCAGCTGTACATCGGCAAATTCGGCGTGGAGAAAGCAAACTCGCCTGATGTGCTGGTCGTCGATTGGCGCGCCCCGGTAGCCAGTCTTTTCTATTCCTTTACCGGCGGACTGGATGCGGCTGCTTACGAATCGCCCGACGGCACGATTGAAGGGCTCGTTTATTTGAAACGAAATCTGGCCATCCGCCAGCGTATGTTGCAACGGGTAGTCGATACGTTCGACCGCGAGCAAAACGCAATGGCCGTTACCGATGAGTTTTTGCTGTATCGGCTTGGCGAAAACAAGGACAACAAGCTGCGCGACATCGTCTCCACGATCCAGGCCGAGCAGGATGCGATCATCCGAGCAGGCAAAAACGAGGCGCTGGTCATTCAAGGCGTCGCAGGCAGCGGGAAAACAACGGTTGCGCTGCACCGGCTTGCCTTTTTACTGTATCAATACCGGGACCAGGTCAAGGCGGAGCGCATGATTATTTTCGCCCCCAACCGGATGTTCCTGGACTATATATCCCGCGTGCTGCCAGAGCTGGGCGTAGGCCATATTCAGCAGACCACGTTCAGCGACTGGGCGCTGGAGCTGCTCGATCATGAAGTCACGCTGCCTGACCCGGCAGACAAGCTGAATGCCTGGTTTGCCGTCGGGCCCGCCCGGCCCAAGGCGGATGACGATGCCCCGGGACGGATCAAAGGCTCGCTCCGCTACATGAAGTGGATCGTACAACGACTGGACGATTACGAGCAGCTCGCTGGCCAGGTGGACGCTTTCCAGCCTTGGGACGGGAAACGATTGCCCGCCGCCACCATCCGGCAATGGTTTGATGTGGAAAACAAACACGAGCCGCTGATGAAACGGCGCGAGCGGGTGCTCGCACGGATCAAGCGCTGGGCCGAGATGGAGCTTGACAAGGTGTGGGAAGTCCATCTGCGCAAGGAGCATAAGAAGAAGCTCGCAACCCGCCTGCGCGAATACGGCAAACGATGGGCCGCCTACACGCCGCTTGCCTTTTATCGGGAGCTGTTTGCGCCGACTGCGGACGCGCCGCCACTTGCCGCCCCGGCGGCTGCCGGGGAAGACGCCTTCCGCTTGCCTGACACGCTGCGTGAAGCGACCTACCGTCTGGCGAAAAAGAAGCAGGTACAGCCGGAGGATTTGCCCGCCCTGCTGCTCATCCGCGAGCGCTTCCACGGCATTCACGGCGACCATCGCTTCGATCATACCGTTATCGACGAAGCGCAGGACTTCTCGCCCTTCCAGGTTGCGCTGCTGAACCGGCATACGAAAAACGGCTCCTTTACGATTCTCGGCGACGTCTCCCAAGGCATTCATGCCTACCAGGGCGTGCGGCGCTGGGAGGAGCTGCTGGAGCTGTTCCCGGCGGAGCAGCGCGGGTTCTTCACCTTAAACCGCAGCTACCGGTCTACGATGGAAATTATCCACTTCGCAAACCGGGTGCTGGAACGCTCGCCCGAGCCGCCGCCGACACTGGCGGTCCCCGTGTTCCGCAGCGGTCAGGAAGTGACGGTGACCCATGCCGCCGAAAGCGAGCTGATCGAGCTGCTGACCGCAGAAATTAGCCGCTTCCGCGCGTCAAATGAGCAAGGAACACTTGCCGTGCTGGCCCGCACCGAAGCACGAAGCCTGCAGCTTCACGATCGGCTGCTGCAGGCAGGCTGCACGTCCGTGCACCGGATCGGCGCAGGGCAGCAGCACTACGAGGGCGGCGTATCCGTGCTGCCTGTCTACATGTCCAAAGGGCTGGAATTTGACGCCGTGCTGATTGTGGACGCCAGCCGCGAGCATTACGAGCCGACCGCCTGGGACGCCAAGCTTCTGTATGTCGGCTGCACCCGCGCGCTCCACGAGCTGAAGCTGTTCTACGACGGCGAAGCTTCGCCGCTTGTAGCCGAGTGATCAAGTAGCTTAGCCGGGCAGGCCTGCGTTCACCCGTTGGCCTGCTTTTTTGGCAATGCGCGTAAATACCGGCTTTGCCTACAATTTTGATAATGATTATCACTGATAATTATATCCAATTTGTGGCGAATTTCAAGGCCGTGCACGACGTGATTACTTCCGTCACATTCGGATTAACCAGCAAAAACCGAAGGCGCGCCGCCTCCGGTTTGACTTGCTTCCATATTTCGCTGCTTTTCTTCTGATTCGTCGTCTCTACTCCGTTTTATCCCCTTGTCGTTGTCTGAGCCTTCCCGCAGCAAACGATCGTCGGCTGTTCCGGCTTCTAATATCTTGAAGGCATTATCGCTGCTAGACCTGCTGCTAGACCTGCTTCTAATCCTGCTTCTAATCCTGCCTCTAGGCCTGCTTCTCGGTCGCCCGCTCCGGCTGCCAGCTGCGCCGTCCGTCATCCTCCAGAATACCAAGCGTCACATCGGAAATATCCGGATCGGCAAGCAGCAGGTCCCGCACCCGGAACTTAATATCGTCCGCATCCGCCAAGCTCAGCCCGGCGCGCAGCTCGATGTAGCCTTCAACGTGGTAAGCGCGGCCCTCCTGAATAATGCGCAGCTTGTTAATGTCCCGTACATCCGGATCATGCAAAATAATCGCCGCGATCTTGTTCTCCACCTCAATCGGCGCAGCGACCCCGATCAGTCCGACCATGTTATCATAGCCGACCTTAAACGCGACACCAATCATCAGAATCCCGATCAAAATCGTCGCAATCCCGTCGAATAGCCTGAACGGCGTCAGCTCGGCAATGATGATAGCGATTAACGCCAGCAGCGCACCCGATGTAGCCACAATATCTTCATAAAATACAAGCCGGGTCGGCGGCGCTGCGCGTCCGACATGCTTGAAGGCGGTTGGAATAACGGCCCAGCCGCTTGCCTCTACCCGCGTTTCGCGGACAATTTCCTTCATGGCCTTCAATAATATAGCGCCGTCCACGGCCACTGAAATGAGCAGCACAACCAAGCTGAGCCAGAAGCTGTGCGCTTCCGCAGGATGCATCAGCAGATGCCAGCCTTCTTTAATTGTCTCATACGCCATGATCGTCACGACAATAACCGCGACCATGCAGAAAATGTTGATCACACGGCCATATCCGGCCGGAAAACGCCGGTTCGGCTGCTTCTCCGCCCATACGCTGCCCGCGAAAACAAAGCCTTGATTCACAGCGTCAGCGACTGAATGCATCGCGGAGGCAAACATCGCCCCGCTCCCGCTGAAGGAGGCGGCCA
The DNA here is from genome assembly GCF_059821225.1 of Paenibacillus sp. sg306046. Taxonomy (NCBI): domain Bacteria; kingdom Bacillati; phylum Bacillota; class Bacilli; order Caryophanales; family Paenibacillaceae; genus Paenibacillus; species Paenibacillus sp. sg306046. The sequence goes on along the minus strand of NZ_JCAMRT010000008.1, from coordinate 119,760 downwards.
CTCCCTTAAGAATAGCAATGCCCGTATTGCCCAGCGCCGCCGCCGCAGACGACGTATTGCCCTTTTTCATCATTGCCCACAAGCTGCCCATAACAGCCTCCTCTTTAGATGTTCGTCCAATCCCTTCCTATCTTACCCGATTGTACGTTCCGCCAAAAGAGGGGCCGGACAAATTTTCCAGCCTAGCGTGTCGTTCCGCCGCCAACCTGCCCATGCGGCTGTATGCCAAAAATCCGCCTGCTCTGGAGGAGCAGACGGATCATACGGCAATGGCCGGCGCGAACAGCACGCTGCCACGCAGCAGGCTAACATCTCTGCCACGAAGCGACGTGCGGAGGCGTCAGCCTCGTTCGACTTACTCCCGAACGAGATGCCGCAGTTCCGGCACCACATGCGGCGGCCGCCCGCCTTGCAGCGCCTCGACCAAATTGCGCGCAGCGAGCATCGCCATGTCGCGGCGGGTCGCCGACGTTGCCGAGCCGATATGCGGCAGCGTTACGACCTGGGGCATCGCCAGCAGCGGATGGTCCGGCTGCGGCGGCTCCGGATCAAACACATCAAGACCTGCGCCGCGAATGACGCCGTTCTGCAGCGCCTCTACCAGCGCCGCCTCGTCCACGGTCTGACCGCGCGACGCATTGATGAAAAACGCCGTCGGCTTCATCAGCGCAAAATGCTCGCGGCGAATCATATGCCGGGTTTCAGGCGTCAGCGGCGTCATCAGCACAACGAAGTCCGCCTCCCGCAGCACCTCCTCCAGGCTGCCGTACACCGCGCCGTACTGCTGCTCGGCCTCCGGCTTGCGCGTGCGGCTATGGTAATGCAGCTTCATCCCAAAGCCATGCACGGCGCGCTGGGCGATCGCTTCACCGATCCGGCCCAGCCCGATCAAGCCAATCGTCCGGTGATGCACATCGAGACCGAAAAGCGCTTCTTCCGCCAGTCCCTTGCCCCGCTGCCATTCTCCCCGCTTTACATAGGCGTCAAGCTCCGGGATGCGGCGCGACGCGGACAGCATCAAGCCAAGCACCAGATCGGCCACCGTATCATCCAGCACGTAAGGCGTATGTGTCCCGATCACGCCGCGCTCGTTCATCGCTTCCAGATCGAAGTGGTTATACCCGACCGAAATCGTGCTGACGGCCCGCAGCTTCGGCGCGCGATCCAGCAGCTCGCGGTTGACGAGGCCGCCGGGCATCAGCAGCCCTTCCACCTCGCCAAGCTCGGCGAGCAGCTGCTCCCGCGAGGCGCCGCCCCGTCCGTCCCACATCCGGCAAGCCGTATGCTGCTGCAAATAATCAAGCACGTCGGCAGGTATCGGCTTTGTAATATACACGGCCGGCTTGCGCGTGACTTGCTTCCCGCTTTCGTTAAGCATGCACGGCCTGCTCCGCCGCCGGGAGCACCTCGTTCAGGCTGCCGGAGCGGTAGCCAAGCAGGTCCAGGGTGACATAGTCGTAGCCGATTTCGCGCAGCTTGGCGTGCACCGTTTCCGCCACCGGCAGCAGCTCGGCCAGATCGGCAGCCGCCACCTCGATCCTGGCAAGATTGCCATGCTGGCGGACGCGTACCTGACGGAAGCCAAGCTGCATGATGAAGTCCTCCGCCTGGTCGATCATCGACAGCTTGCGCGCTGTAATTTCCTCGCCGTACGGGATACGCGATGACAGGCAGGCGAAGGACGGCTTATCCCAGGTCGCCAGCCCGAAGCGGCGGGACATATGGCGGATTTCGGATTTGCGGATGCCTGCCTCCAGCAGCGGCGCAAGTACGCCGCGCTCATGGGCGGCCTGCAAGCCGGGACGATGCTCGCCCAGGTCGTCGGCAATGGCGCCGAACACGACATAGGAATACCCCTTCGCCTCCGCAATCGGAATCAGATGGTCGAACAGCGAATTTTTGCAGAAATAGCAGCGGTTTGTCGGATTTTCGGCGTAGCCAGGAATGTTCAGCTCACTGGTCGGAATGACCTCATGCGGCGCGCCCAGCGACTGAGCCAGCGCAATCGCCTCCGCTTTCTCGCGAGCCGGATACGTCTCCGAGTCTGCGGTAATAGCCAGCACATGCTCCGGGCCAAGCGTATCCAAGGCCGCCTTCAGCAGGAAAGCGCTGTCCACCCCTCCGGAAAACGCCACCACAACCTTCCCCATATCACGCAATATATGTTGCAGCCTTTCGTATTTACTTTCCATGCTTGCTTCATTGCCGGTCATACGTTCGGCCTCCTCCTTTGATCCCACAACGGCAAACCGTTATGCACACGTTTTCCAAGCCGGCCTCCCGCACATTTTATGTACAGAAGGCATGCTTACTTATTATAGAACGTTTTGGGCCAAGAAGAAATTGTTTTGCAGGAAAAGTTTTAAAAAACCTCTATCGAGGCCGTTCAAGGAGGACAACGATCGCAACAGCTACCCGAGCAGCTGCTCGATGTCCGGCTTCAGCTCGGAGGGCGCAGTGCGCGCGCTGAACTGCTTGACCACGTCACCTTCGCGGTTCACAAGAAATTTCACAAAGTTCCACTCGACGTCTCCCGTACGATACGGCGGCGGCACCTGATCGACCAAATACCGGTACAACGGGTGGGCGTGCTCGCCCTTCACGTCGATTTTCGCAAACAGCGGGAAGGACACCTTGTAGTTCAGCTCGCAAAACTGCTTGATCTCCGCTTCCGTTCCCGGCTCCTGGCCCGCAAACTGGTTGCACGGGAAGCCAAGCACGGCCAGACCTTGCTCCGCATACGTCTCATGCAGCTCCTGCAAGCCCTGGTATTGCGGCGTCAAGCCGCAGGCGCTGGCCGTATTCACAATAAGCAGCACCTTGCCGGCATATGCGGACAAGGGCTGCTCTTGGCCGTCAATCGTTTGTACGGTAAAATTCGCTACATTCATCGTCTAACATCCTCCTCAGCGTGTGGGTGCAAATGCCTGCTCAGCGCATTAGAGAAATTGTATCGCGTCTGGTACAATAAATCCAATTCACCGTATGACGGAAGGAGCTGTCTGCCATGAATGAAATTGCAACGATCCAACAGAAGCTGGAGCAGGCGATCGCGCAGCTTGAAGCCCGGTTCCTCGAACGGGAGGAGCTGATTCGTCTGATGCTGCTCGGACTGCTGTCGGGCGAGCACGTGCTGCTGGTCGGCCCTCCCGGAACCGCCAAGTCGCAGCTTGCTCGCGGCATCGCCCAGCTGTTTGATGGAGGGCGCTGGTTTGACTACCTGCTCACGCGGTTTACGACGCCGGATGAAATGTTCGGCCCCGTATCGCTGCGCCAGCTGAAGCTGGACCGTTACATCCGCCAGACGGAAGGGTATCTCCCGGACGCGGACTTTGCGTTTCTGGATGAAATATTCAAGTCGAACAGTGCGATTCTGAATGCGCTGCTGTCGCTGCTGAACGAACGTATCTTTTTTAACGGACAAACGAAGCAGCAAGCCCCGCTCCGCTTTCTGATCGCGGCCTCCAACGAGCTGCCGGAGGAGCAGGAGCAGCTTGAGGCGCTGTATGACCGTTTTCTGATCCGGTACGAGGTCGATTATCTCAAGCAAATGTCAAGCTATGAACGCATGTTTCAGCTGACGGACGAGCCCATCCCCGCTTCCCTGTCGCTGTCGCATATCGACACGGTGCGGACTGCCGCGGCCAGGGTCACGCTGCCGGAGACGCTTATTTATATGCTGTACCAGCTGAAAACCGCCATGGAGGAACAGGAGTTTACGCTGTCCGACCGGCGCTGGCGCAAAATCGGCCAAGTGTGGCAAACATCCGCCGCTCTGAACGGACGGACGGAAGCGCTCGTATGGGACACCGTATTTACCCCGCATATGTTATGGGATCATCCGGAGGATTTCGGCCCGCTGAATGAGCTGTTCCAGAAAAGCTTCCAGGAAACGCTCAAGGCCGAGACGGAACGCGAGCTGCCGCTGCGCCGCTACGACCGGATCGCCAAGCATTGGCTCGCGCAGGAAGATGCGCTGCATGCCTTTCAGTTCAAGAAGGAAATCGGCGCGCGGCTCAGCCAGGAGGACCAGCAAAAGGCGAAAGCCAATCTGGAGGAATGCAAGCAGGAGCTGGAGGAAACAGCCCGCGAGCTGCAGGGCAAGCTCGTCCAGTGGCTGCAGCGGGAGAAGGATTTGCCGGGGTATATCCGCAATCGCAACTTCCTGGTGCTGCAGACAGCGCATTACGCCGTGAAGTATACGCATCTGCGCATTCAGGGGGAGCGGACGCTCCAGACGCTGCAAGGCTTGTACCGCACCTTGTTTGACCGCGAGCTGCCCGGCATCGAATATGATTATACGCTGTGAGGCCGGACGGCGCTTTCCCCTATGACGAGGACGAGGTGAGCTTATGATCATCCGTGCGGCCAAGATTGACCGCTATGTGTTTGACGGCTTCGTTACAAATTCCCGCGCCGCCCAGGAGTGGATGCGGGACGTGCAGGCGCGCACCGCCTGGTTTACGGTCGAGCTGTTCGCCGACTTCTATCATTGCTTTTATTTGGCGCGGCCCGAAGAGGAGTCTGCGGCCTACGCCGAGCCCTTCCATCGCTGGATGGTGCGCGAGCTGCGCAGACAGCACTTCTACCGCCAGCTTCATCCGCTAACGATCGGGCAGGCGAACGCGTCCTTCCGCACGGCGCTCAAGGCGCTGATGTGGCTGACGGCTACCTTCGAGGAGGAGGTGAAGCGGCGTAAGCAGGAAGCCGCGCAGCTGCGCACGATCGGTCTCAGCGAACGCGAGCGCCAGCAGGGCCGCCAGGAGCAGGACGCGCCGACCGTGCAGGAGCATCTGTCGGACAAGCAAATCGAGCGGCTGCGGCTCGTCGGCTACACGCTGCAGCAAGGCAAGCAGCGCGTGGAGGACAAGCAGGCGGCGCTGGATGCGCGTCCGCTTGCCGCTGCGGAGGTTCAGGCGCTGAAGGAACGCATTCGCTCGCTGCAGGAGGAGATGCGCACCGATTTCCAGCGGCGGGACAAGCTGCGGCAGAAGCTGGCCCGCGCGGAGCAGGAGCTGAAGGATGCGGAGAAGCAGGCGGAGCGGCTGCGGCGCAAGGAGCAGGAAACGTTCCGCCAGCTGGATGAGCAGCTCGGCGACTGGATCGGCCGGGCGCTCGCCGAATCGCTCGCCCGCGAAGTCCGCGAGGAAACCGACCTCGCCGAGCTGCTGAAGGCGAGCCAGCAGATCGCCAACCGCCGTTGGGGCAGCGACCTCGGCCGTCTGCACCGGCAGCAGTACGCGCATTACCTGGAATGGGCCGAGAAGCTCAAGCGTTATCCCGACCTGCTCGGCTTCCTGCAGGAGGTCGGACGGCAGCTGCAGCAGCTCAAGGCTGCCCGCAAACGGGTGCGCGTGCCGCATGTCCCGGAAAGCTACGACGAGCTGCGCCAATCCGGCGATATCGGCCATATGCTGCCGAGCGAAGCCAGCTTGCTCGCCGATCCGGCTTACGAGGATTATTTCTTCGTCAAATGGATGGAGCGCAAGCTGCTCAGCTATACGCTCGCCGGCTGGGACCGTGAGCCGGAGCGCGGTCCGGTCATTTGCATGCTGGACACGTCGCATTCGATGCGCGGAGCCAAGCTGCGGCTGGCGCAAGTATTTGTCGCCACCTTCGCCGCCTACAGCATGCTGGAGAAACGCGACTTCCTGCTGCTGCTCTTCGGCGCGCGCGGCGAGCTGCTGGAGCGGCCGCTCGCCTGGCGCAAGCCGGACTGGGCCGCGTTTTACGCGCTCTCGCAGCTTGCCTTCGGCGGCGGCACGCATTTCGACGCGCCGCTGCGCCGCGGCATCGAGCTGGTCGACGCGGAGCCGCGCTACCGCGACGCGGACTTTGTCATGGTGACCGATGGCGTCGGAGCGGTCTCCCCGCCTGTGCGCGAGGCGCTCGCCGCGCTCGGACAAACCCGGCGCGTGCGGCTGCACACGCTCATTGTCGGCTCCGCCCGGCAGCATCTGGCGCAGCGCTACGATCTGCCGGGCGTCTCCCACCAGGTGCGCTTCGCCGCCACCTGGGAAACCCAGCAGCAGCATGATCTGCTGCTGGACGTGCTCCGGCCGGAGCCGCGGCGCGCGCCCGGCAGCGAGAAGCAGGCGGCCCGGCCGCGCGGCCGCCGCTAGCTCCCGGCAGCCCGGCCCGGCGGGGCTGCCACAGGCTTGACCGCGCCGCCCAGCCCCGGCGGCGCGAGCCTGAGCCTGCAGGCAGCGGCCGCATCAGCCGCTGCCTGCAGGCTCGATCTACGGCAAGAAGCCTCCCTGCACCGGGGAGGCTTCTTGCCGCTTCATCCAAGCGCGGCCGCCATCGGCCGGCCGCGCCTTCTCCTCGCTCGCCGCTACAGCCGCTTCGCAAACAACAAATAGTCGATCCAGCGTGTCGTTTGCCGCGCAGACACCTTCTCCTTGAGCCTCGTAATCGTAACGCCGTCCTTTATGCAGGAATGCAGCATCTTATGTTTCCCCACGGCAATTCCGACATGGCCGATCTTCTTAATGCCCCGTTCACGCTTGCGTGCCCGGTTCGTAAAAAACAGAAGGTCTCCCCGGCGGATGCGTCTGCGCTGCACAAGGGTTCCCAGCTTGCTTTGCTGGCGGGATGTCCGGGGCAGCTCGATCTGCAAATGGCGGAATAAATACTGGGTAAGCGAGCTGCAGTCGAACATCTTGGTGCTGTTGGACTTTGCGCCCAAGCGGTATGGCCTCCCGCGAAACTGCAAGCCCTTCGTAATCAGCTTCTCACCCCGGTCAGGAGATGTCCGCCCTCGTACCTTCGTCACCTTGATCCCCTCCGTCACTAAGCTGCTCACGAGCCGCTGACACAGCGTATTCCGCAGCTGCCCGATGCGTGCAGCCCCGTGCAAACGTTCAGGCTGCTGGCGAGGAAATAAAGAGCGGCCGGCGACAGTTGGCTGAGGGATGAATCCCCCCGCCCCGGTTCAGAATGCTCACGCTCAGACTGACGCCGGTCCTCTGTATTCAGGAGACTGCTTGCCCGTCACCTTGTGTCAGAGGCCGAACCTTGATTGCGCTGACAAAACGTAACGTTTTCCGCCCTCCAAGTGAAGCAAGAGCCTTCCATCCTTCGACGTGGCAACGTCCATTTCCTCACCCTCGCAAAAAATACGGACAGGCGCATGAACAAAAATTTCGCAGGCTGCGGCCGCTTTAGCCGTAATCGCAGCTTCGCACAAAGACCCGTTTTTCCAGCGAATGTCGATTTCATATCCGCCTCTGCCGCGGAGCCCCTGCACATAGCCATCCCTCCACGCGTCGGGCAGCGAAGGCAACAGCTCCAAATAGCCCTGATGGGACTGCAGAAGCATTTCGGCAATCCCTGCTGTTGCCGCGAAATTTCCATCTATTTGGAAAGGAGGGTGCGCATCGAACAGATTTGCGTAAACCCCGCCCTTTTGACTGACCGTTTCTCCCTCCTTGACGAGGTTGAGCAGGTTGGAAATCAATCGTTCTGCGCGATTTCCATCCTTGAAGCGGGCCCACAATCCAATTTTCCAGCCAAGACTCCACCCGGTCCCCTCGTCGCCCCGGATCGCAAGCGATGTTTTCGCCGCTTCGAACAGCTCCGGCTTGGAACGCTCTGTAATCACCCGTCCCGGATACACGCCGACAAGATGCGATACGTGACGGTGATGGACCTGTTCATCCTCAAAATCCTTGAACCACTCCTGCAGCTGTCCGTTTTTGCCGATTTGAACCGGAAACAGCTTGCGCTTGGCCTCCTGCAGCGTCAGGACAAACGCTTCATCCGTCCCGAGCGCTTGGGCTGACAGCATGCAGTTGTCAAACAGTTCTTCGATCAAGATCAAGTCCATCGCGGCAGCCGCGCTTACCGCATGAACCTTGTCCCCGATCCGAAATTTATGCTCAGGCGAGGTGGAGGGTGAGGTGACCAGCAGCCCATCCTCATTTGGAACCAGCCAATCGAGACAGAAAAGCGCAGCCTCCTTCATGATCGGGTAAGCCTTGTCCCGCAGAAAACCCTTGTCTCCGCTGTACATATAATGCTCCCACAGATGCTGGGTCAGCCATGCGCCGCCCATCGGCCAAAAAGCCCACACCGGATCACCATGCCCGTAATCGCCTACGGGTCCGCTTTGACCCCACAGGTCGGAATTATGATGGGCGACCCAGCCTCTTGCGCCATAATTGGTTTCAGCCGTCTGCTTCCCGTTCACCGCCAGCCTGCCGATAAAATCAAACAGCGGCTCGTGCAGCTCGGCCATATTACAAACCTCGGCGGGCCAGTAGTTCATTTCCGTATTAATATTAAGAGTGTAATTGCTGCTCCACGGAGCGCGCGTATCCTGATTCCAGATGCCCTGCAGATTGGCCGGCTGCGTTCCGGGGCGGGAGCAGGCAATTAATAAGTACCGTCCGTAATGAAACAGGAGCTCCACCAAGCCGGGGTCACGGCTGCCATACTCGGCAATCCGGCGATCCGTGGGCAGCTCCGCAGGGGCGATGCTTTCCCCGAGATGCAGCTTGACACGCTCAAACAAACGCGCATGATCTTCAATATGACGATTCACAAGCTCCTCTTCGCTCCATTGAAGCGCGGCTTCGATAGCCTCCGCCGTAACCGACTCCGGTTTCCGCTCAGGGCTTGAAGCAGCAAGCGCCGGATCAAACGACGTTGCTGCAGCCACGTATAAGACCGCCCTTGTTGCGCCAACCAGGTGCAGGCCGTCTGCATCCGCACTGCACGTCCCTCCGTCATAGGCGACCGCCAGACGCCCGTTGAAGCGGAGCCCTCTGGAAGCCCCGGCCTCGCCATACTGAACAGGGTCCTGAACATCGCAGTAATTGGGCGACACATGCTCCGGAGCTTGACCGGACAATCCATATTGGCCGGATTCCGTAAACGAGACCGCCCGGAGCGGACTGTCCAGCCTGGCCCGCAAACGGAGCATCCCCTCTGCGCTTGACGTCAACCGGACCACAATGACCTGATCGGGATACGAAGCAAAAACTTCACGGGTATACGCAACGTCCCCGATCCGATAACGGACCGTGACGATTCCTGTGGCCAGATCCAACGACCGCTTGTAGTCCCGCGCCAGATTTCCATGCTCCATCGTCAGGTTCAAGTCGCCAAAAGGCAGGTACGACTGGGTATAAGGTCCCAGCATCTCCCTGGTGAGCAGCTCCGCTTCCGCATAACGCTCCTGCTCAATCAGACTGCGTACTTCCGGCAGCCGCTGCTTCGCGGCAGCATTGTTCCATGCCTTGGGATAGCCGGACCAAAGCGTATCTTCATTCAGCCCGATCCGCTCCCGCTCGATTCCCCCGAATATCATCGCGCCAAGTCTGCCGTTTCCGACAGGCAAAGCTTCCGTCCAATGTACAGCAGGCTTTTGAAATTGCAGGCTCAGGTTGCTCATTGATTTTCCTCCCCAATATGCTGGTTCCTAAATACGTTTTTCGTTTATGCGGCCGACGCCAACGAGCCGCAAGCCCCCGTCAATACGGCAGCGCCGCCTCGCTGCCCTCAGCCCGGACCTTGTCGCGCAGCCGCTCGACCAGCGTTTCCAGCGATTCCGGCAGCAGCAGCTCAATCGGCGAGATGCCGCGGTCGAATTGCAGCGTCTCCGCCTCCATCACGACGACATAGCGGCCGCCGAGCTTGGCGATATGCAGCCGGTCTCCATAATCCGCGAGCAGCGCGCGCACGCTCATGTGGCCGCCCAGGTCGATTTTCATGTCCAGGTCCGGCTTTTGCTCCACCATGATGGATGTCGCTTCGATCACCTGCGCCGGCTCCCACTTTTCCTGCAGCTCGCGTTTGTCGCTGTGCGCCCACAACTCCATCTCCTCCAGCTCGCGCTCCTTCGCCTCCGTATTCTCCTCATACACCTGCTCGACATATTGCTGCACGAAGCCAAGCACCTGCTCATTCATCAGCTCCGGAACAGATTTCTCGTAATCGACAAATTTGAGAAAATCCTCAAAATACCGCGCATGCGACGCCTGATGAATTTTCAGCTCGCCCGGCTCCAGCATCCCGGGCTCCGGCATATGCGGATACATGATCGACTTGAGATTTTTGGCGTTGATCGCCATCTCGACCCGGTTCAACAAGCTTCGCTCGTCGGTGACGCGGGCAATTTTCTGCTCGAAATCGCATTTGAACACAAACAAAAACGGCTCGTCAAACAGCTCATTCAGCTTGGCGCGCACGATAAACATCGCCCCGCCCCGGATGGCGCTCGCATCCATATAAGCGGTCACCAGCTCGTCGGCGTGCCCCATAAATTCAGCGGCCGATCCGGCTGTGCGCAGCCGTGCGAACAAGTTATAGTTCGGGTTGCTGTCCAGCTCGTACCCCGGCTCCACGATAAAATGCCCGATCTTCGTCGGCACCTGCTCCGCCTTCGGATGGCGCTCCGCCTTGCGCTTGGCCGTCTTCGAAAATTCCCCGTCCAAAAACCCGCTCAGCTCGCTGTCCGCGTAGTCCTCGCCGTCCATCGTCTGAAAATGCTTGCTGCGCTTGCCGCCCTGTCCCTCCTCCCCATCCACCTGGATGACAAAAAATGAGATATAGTCAACATCAAACTTCACAGTTGTCCCCTCTTTCCGTCCTGCCGAGTCCGATTCTATGACTCTGTCAGGAAATGATCGTTTTAGTATACAACAGCCGGCGCTCCCCTCCTAGCCCCAAACCGCTGGCAGGCTCCTGCCCCGGTCTGCTGTGGCGGCTTTCCGTGAAATTTATCACGTTTGCCCGAAATTTAACGAAAGGTTGATTCTATTTCCCACTTTATTCATGGTAGAATAGGCATATAGATTTGACGAAATGAGGTTCCACATGTCCAACTTACCCAATTCATCCTCTTCGGCTCCAACCAAAGCCTGGAAAGCGCTGTTGGCCGCCTCATTGCTTATAGCTCCTGTCGTTTATCCCGCTGCCCCCGTCCATGCAGCGCTCACCCCGCAGCCCGTCCATGATATCGTGGCGCTGCCCGGCGAGCAGATGAAGCTGCAGCTCAAGGATTTGTTTGACGGCAACGCGGGCGCTTTCCAGATTACCGACAGCAGCAACGGCGATGTTGTCTCCTACGACAAGCAGGCCGACGACCTGCAATTGTTTTTCCGTCAGCCCGGTCAGGCTACATTTACCGTTACGCTCAACGGCGCCTCCCGCGAGGTAGCCGTCAACGTACTGGATGCGGGCGATGACGGCCAGATGGATATCGGCGATCTCGTGCGTTATATGGGCGCCAATCCGTCCAAATTTACAGACCGCGCGTCCGTGTCCACCTACCTGCAAACCATTGCTCCGGGCGAGGTCATCACCAACCAGACGCCAACCGTCACCCAGGCGACGTATACGCTGCGCTACAGCTCGGACTTCTCTCTGGAAATGGCCGGCTTTTTCGCAGACCCTGACGGCGATCCGCTGGATTACTTCGTCCTCCCGGCATCCATGAACGGCGTACAGGCGTCGATGAACGGCAGCCGGCTGACCTTGAGCGGCACGCAGACGGCGCGCACTGCGTTTACCGTGTATGCGTCCGATCCGAAGGGCGCGTTTGCTTCGATCAAGCTGCTCCCGAATGCAGCGCCGACACCGGTTGCGGACAGCGTCACGGTGCAGGCGGTGGTGTACACGCAGCCTCAGCCGATTCCGCTCAGCTCTTACTTCACCGATCTCGATCGCGATGCGCTTACGTATCGGATCACCGGTACCGCCGTGACGGATGCCACGTATACGGGAGCACTCGCTCCGCTGACTCCGTATGTCGAGCAAGACCTCCTGCGTTTTAGCGGACAGCTCGCCGGCCGCACGGAAATTTCACTGGTCGCCAGCGACGGGCTGTATGAATCAAGTCCGTTTCATCTCGTGCTTAGCCCTGTGGCGGCAACCACGAATCGGCCCCCGGTCGGCAGATCGTTTTCCGCGGATACGCCGGGAGGCACAACGCCGGCTTCGGTGACGATGGCCACTTACTTTGACGATCCGGACGGCGATCCGCTGACGTATTCCGTCACACCGCAAAGCTCCGGCGGCTTGCTGGCGACGATCCTTGACGGAAAGCTGACCTTCGCCGGCCAGTTGACGGGCGACGCTTCGTTTACCGTCATCGCCCGGGACCCGCTCGGCGCTACAGACAACGCCGTCTTTACGTATCGGTATGTGCAAGCGAACCGGCCGCCGGTAGGCGCCTCGGTCAGCCAGTCCGTTTATAAAAACAGCTCCCTGTCGAGCCTGTCTTTATCTACGATGTTTACGGACCCGGATGGCGATGCGCTGTCGTACAGCTTGTCCCCGTCGTCCTCCGGCGGCATCACGGCAACGATTCAGAGCGGCGTCCTGACCTTTAACGGCAAACTTACAAGCCAAGCAACCTTCACGGTCACCGCCTCCGATAACCGCGGAGGCAGCGGCAGCGCTCTCGTCAGCTTTACTCCGCAGAACCGCGCGCCAATCCGGCTGCTGACGCCGCCAAGCGTGCCGGTATCCATACGGGACGAGCTTGCGCCGATTGAGCTGGCTGCCTATTTCGCAGATCCGGACGGCGATGAGCTGACCTACACGGTCACGCCGGGCTCGCCCGAAGCGCTGAACGGCATTACGGCGAAAATTGTCGATGGCCGCCTGCTGTTTACCGGCAGCATCACGGCTTCCAGCCGGTTCACCGTGCGGGCCACCGACACGGACGGTCATTATGTCGAATCCGAATTCGTTTACACGGTCAGCAACCGCACGCCCGTCGCCGCGCTGACGTGGATCGGCTCCAATGTACACAACAATCAGTTTCCGGTCATCTCGCTGCTGGACAATTTCAGCGATCCGGATGACGAACCGCTGACCTTTACCGTCGAGCCGCTGGAGGTCACGTCCGTCCACGCAAGGATCGAAGGCAAATATTTGATCGTCACCGGCGACTTGTCGCAGCCGGTCAGCTTTACCGTCACGGCTGCCGACAGCCACCAGGCTTCCGTGCAAGCCGTCTACCAGTTTACCCCGGCCAATACGGCGCCGACGGCGGAAGCGCAGACGATCAACGGCGCGCGCAACACAACGCCTAACGCAATTGATTTGACCGATAACTTCAAGGATGCGGAAGGCGACCCGCTTGTGTTCAGCGTGACTTCGGCCACAAGCGGCGGACTCCAAGCGATGCTCAAGGGCAACGAGCTGAGATTCAGCGGCCAGCAAACGAGCGAAGCGTCGTTTGAGATCACCGCTGTTGACCCGATGGGCGGCCGGACAACGGTCGTCTACACGATTTTGCTGGTTAACAGCGCTCCGGTCGCGGAGCACAGCGAGCTGACGGTCGAGGTACATAACAAAGTCAATCCGATCCAGCTCGCCGCCAATTTCTCCGATGCGGATGGCGATGCGCTGACGTATACGGTCGACCCGCCTGTCCATGGCACGGTTCAGGCTTCGATTGTCGGCAGTGAGCTGATCATTGCCGGCATGCCGACGGATACGGTCAGCTTCACGGTCACGGCGACCGACAGCCACAACGCTTCCGCCAGCACCGTGTACAAGCTGGTGCCGGTCAATAACGCGCCAACCGCCTTGCCGCAGACGATTAACGGCGCTCACAACACAACGCCAGCTGCGGTCGACCTGTCGGCCAATTTTCAGGATGCCGATGGCGATTCCCTGGTATTCACCGTTTCCACGGTCGCGGACGGCGGGCTGGCGGCTCACATCAACGGCAATCAGCTGACCTTTACAGGTTTGCAAACGAGCCAGGCCGTGTTTGAAGTAACGGCAACCGACCCGATGGGCGCAACGGTTACCGTGCAGTACACCGTTATTGAGGTCAACCGGCCGCCGGTCGGTACTGCGGGCAGCTTCAATTTATACAAGGGCGATACGCCGGCCGCGATTGACCTGGGCCACTACTTTAGCGATCCGGATGAAGAGGCTTTGACTTACGAGCTTACGACCGGACCTGGCCAGGGCCTCTCTGCTGTTGTCGAAGGCCATATGCTGACATTTACCGGGGCCATTACCGGCTCGGCGGACTTCATCATCGAAGCGACTGACAAGCGCGGACTTTCAACGAAAGCAACCTTCACGCTTACCGTCGTGAACCGCGCGCCGACCGCCGAGCCGCAGACGATTAACGGCGCACGCAACACGACGCCAGCCGCTGTCGATCTGACCGCCAATTTCCAGGATGCCGACGACGATTCCCTAGTGTTCACCGTCTCCGCCATCGCAGACGGCGGCTTGGAGGCCCGGATCAGCGGCAATGAACTGATCTTCACCGGCAAGCAAACCGGCCAGGCCGAGTTCGAGGTAACGGCAACCGACCCGAAGGGCGCCACCAAAACGGTGCTGTATACCGTCGTCGAGATCAACCAGCCGCCGGTCGGCGCTGCGGGCAGCTTCAACGTCTACAAGGGCGATACGCCGGCCGCGATTGACCTGAGCTACTACTTTAGCGATCCTGAGGAAGAGGTTTTGACCTACGAGGTCACGGCCGAGCCAGGTCGAGGTCTTTCGGCCCGCATCAACGGCCAGCTGCTCACCTTTACCGGATCTATTACCGGTTCGACGGATTTCACCATCGAAGCGACTGACAAGCGCGGACTTTCGACCAAGGCTACGTTCACCTTCACGGTCGTCAACCGCGCGCCGGTTGCCGCACAGAGCGAATTGACGTTGGAGGTCCACAACAAGGTCAACCCGATCCAGCTCGCCGACAATTTCTCCGATGCGGATGGCGATGCGCTGACGTATACGGTCGACCCGTCGGATTACGGCACGGTCCAGGCTTCGATCATCGGCAGCGAGCTGATCATCACCGGCGTGCCGACGGACACCATCAGCTTTACCGTGACCGCAACGGACGGACGCAACCGTTTCGTCAGCGCCGTCTACAAGCTCGTGCCGGTCAATAACGCGCCGACCGCCGAGCCGCAGACGATCAACGGCGCACACAACACAACGCCAGCTGCGGTCGACCTGTCGGCCAATTTTCAGGATGTCGATGGCGATTCCCTGGTATTCACCGTTTCCGCCGTCGCGGACGGCGGGCTGGCGGCTCACATCAACGGCAATCAGCTGAGCTTCACTGGCTATCAAACCGGTCAGGCCGAGTTCGAGGTGACCGCAACTGACCCGATGGGCGCGGCCAAAACCGTGCTGTATACGGTCATCGAGGTGAACCAGCCGCCGGTCGGCACAGCGGGCAGCTTCAATTTATACAAGGGGGATACGCCGGCCGCAATTGACCTGAACAGCTACTTTAGCGATCCGGATGAAGAGGTTTTGACCTACGAAATCACCTCCATGCCGAATCAAGGTCTTTCTGCCTTCATCGAGGGCGCTATGCTGGCATTTACCGGCGACATTGCCGCTTCGACGGATATCACCGTCAAAGCGACCGACAAGCGCGGACTTTCGACCGAGACAACGTTCACCCTCACGGTTGTGAACCGCGCGCCGGTCGGTGTTCCTTACACCAGGGAGATTAGTCGAAACACCTACGTGCCATACATTACCTTGTCAAGCCTGTTCACCGAAGAGGACGGCGACACGCTGAGCTACCAGGTGGAGACGATTGAATCCGGCACTTTGCAGATGATGGTATCAGGCAATCTCCTGATGTTCACCAGCCCGATCACGGCCAACGCCAGCTACCTGGTGACGGCGACCGAGGAGCGAAGCGACGGCAAGCCTGCTTTGTCGGCAACCGCCGAGGTCACGCTTTATGCAGTGAACAATGCTCCTACTGTTGAAATGTCGGAGGTTACGGACTATTACCTGCTGACGGGCGAGGGGATCGCCTATACAAGCGAGCCGTTGTCGACGCTGTTCACGGATGCTAACAACGATCTGCTGACGTACGAGGTCATACCGGTTCAATCGAACGGACTGACGGCTCAGCTTATCAATAACGACGAATCATCGGACAAGCAGTTGTCGATTAAGGGGGTTCCGGAGCAAGCGGACGCCAGGGCGGAATTTGTTCTGAAAGCTACCGATCCGGACGGAGAGTCGGTTTCCCTCACCCTCTATCTGTTGGGCAATCACAAGCCTAGATTTAATCCGAACGCACAGCACTACATATTCGTCAATCACGAAGGCCAGGCGCATAACGTGAATCTGAACTCGCTCGTTAAGGACGAGGACGGTGATGCGCTGACGTTTGTGCTGGATTCCGCAGAGCACTGGGGCGATCAGGTCGCCTCCAACTACGCAGGGCTAGAAAATATTTATGTTAGCGGCAATGAGTTGAAGTTCGCAGGGGAAGTCACGGAACAAGAGGGCAGCTATACCAGCCTGTACGTATACCTGACGGCGCTCGACGGCAAGGGCGGCGTGTTTAATTTTACGCTGCAAGGACGTGTCAACGAAGTGCCTGCCGTTAACCGCGCCATTGTTCCCGTCAGCTACCTGAAAGACAAGCCGCCGGGCGTGGTTGCCTCTGCCAATGTCGCTAGCAACTTTTCAGACCGGGATGATGATGAGTTGTACTGGGAGCTTGTCGATGAGCATCCGCTGCCTGGGTATGAAGCGCGCTTTTTTTATCCGTCTGGTCAGATGCAGCTGCAGCTGCGCAAAACGGATGCCGTCACGGAGGAAGCGCTTGTCGTTCCAGTCAGAGTGCGCGCCCATGATGCGCAGGGCTACGCCGAGGCGACCTTCCGCTTTATGCTCAATCAACCGCCGTCAAGCCTGCTGCCGTCAACGGTTGACGTTGCGCCGGACATTGAGAAGCTGATTTCCAAAAAGCTGTTTGCCGACCCGGATGAAGATGACTTCACGGTGAACACGTCCATTCCGTATGAAGGCAACCCGGCCAATTGGCTGGGTACGACGATGAGCATGTACGGTCAGATCATTTCTGTGGCAAATCACAATGCGTCTGCGAACACGACAGCGTCCGTTGTGTTCACTGCGACAGACAATCACAACCAGACCACGACGCAAACGGTCATGATGCGCAAGGCCAGCGAAGCTCTTCAACAGCTGCCGGACACACAGATGGCGACCAGCAGCACCTTCACGCTGAAAAATCTGAAGCAGCACTATGGACTAATCGGCTCCTATACCTTCAAGGCGTACACCGAAAGCCCGGCGCTCGACGTCAGCATGTCCGAAGACAGCCAGCATCTGACCTTGGCTGCGAACACGCCAACCGAGGAGCCTGCCAAAGTGACGGTCATCGCGACGTCCGAGGACGGAACAATCGGCTTCATTGATCAGTTTATTGTAAAAATTGCTACGCCTTCGCCGCTGGGCAGCCCTTATGAAGTGCTTAATCCGTTCGGCATTGATGTCGTCGCTAACGGCACCCAGATCGAGTCGAGCAATGAGGCGTATACGGCGACGCTATCCCCGGATTCCGATGCGGGCAAGATCAAATTCGTCATTACGTTCGAAAATATGAACATGGGGATGGTCACCTTTACCTTAAAAACGACACTGCCTGACGGCAGCGTGGGAATGATCTATGAAATTCCCTACTTTCCGAACGTATGAACAGCGCTCAACATGACCGGGTAGCCGCTCCCGCTCAGCCGCCCGACACGGTGTTCGCGCCGATTATCGCGTATTTGCAGCAGCAGCAGTATGCAGAGGCTCAGCAAGCCGCCGCCGCCGCTTTGCGCAGCGTGCCGCTTGCGGCGCAAAGCTGGTGTCTGCTTGGCGAAGCCCTGATGCATCAGGGCTTCGGCGCTGCAGCCCGGCAGGCGTTCGATCGAGCCTGGCTGCTTGATCCGCAAGCGGATTGGATGGATCAGGTGACCCGCCGCTTGCAGCACATCCCGCCGGGTCCATCCCGCGAGGACGTGCGCGAGCTGCTCCGTCCGAAGCAAGTATCCGTCGCTGCGGGCATTATCGCCCGCAACGAGGAACGTACGATCGCCCGCTGCCTGTCCAGCCTCGTCGAAGCCGTTGACGAAATCGTCCTGATTGACAGCGGCTCAACCGACCGGACGCTGGACATCGCCGCCAGCTTTCCGCAGGTGCGGATCGTACGTACGACTTGGCAGGACAGCTTTGCCGAGCTGCGCAACGAAGGCTTGCGGCATTTCAACGCCGATTGGGTGCTGTGGGTCGATGCCGACGAATATTTACATGAGGACGATCTGGCAGCTGTACGGGAGGCCGCCGGGCTATTCGATGAGCTGCCGCTTCCGCCGATCCTTTCGATTTGGCAGGTTAACCAGGTCAGCGGCGCGATCATGCATGAATTTTCCCAGGCGCGGTTTTTCCCTTTGCGCCGGGGATTTCGCTATCACGGCCGCGTGCATGAGCAGATCGGGCCGGAAGCAGGATTGCTCGCTGACTTTGCCGCTTACCGGCAGCCGGTACGAATCCGGCTGCTGCATGACGGCTACGAGCCGACCATCGTTGCCGCCAAGCACAAGCTGCAGCGCAACCTGCACCTGCTGGAGCTGATGGTGCGCGAGCAGCCGGAGCATCCCGGCTGGTGGCTCTACCATGCGCGCGAATCGCTGGCGCTTGGCTTGCGCGCACAAGCGCTGGACAGCTTGGAGCAAGCGGCTGCGGCCGCCCGTCATGTCCCCGTCTTCGCGCGTATGCTGGATGTGCATATGCTGACGGCCAAAATTCGCGCGGCCGACGCCGATTGGTCCGCCGTCGAGGCAAGCTGTCGGCAGGCGCTTGAGCTGCATCCTGATTTCCCGGATGCGCTCTTCTATCTTGCGCTGGCCAAGCTCAAGCAAGGCTACGCGCTGTACCGCGAAGCCGAAGCAAGCCTCAGGCAGGCGAAGCAAGGCTTCTCTACGTACCGCGGCGCCGTCAGCCCGGATTATGAGATCGGTCGCTGGAAGGCCGATGCCTCCATCGCCGATATCGCCCGCTCCGTCGGCAAATTCGGCGACGCTGCGCAGCTCTACCATCTGCTGTCCGCCCAGTTCCCCTATGCGGACAGCTTGCAGAAGCCGCTGCGGCTGATCGAGGAGCAGCGCGCGCTGTTAAATCAGATCTACGAAGCGTAAGCTAAGCATCGTCGTTGAAGTCGCAAGCGGCTCGGCGCGAACCGGGCGGGCAAGCACGAAGAGCCGCTTGCTCTACAGCCAAGCGCTTAACTGAAAAAGACGTGTTCATCACCATCCGAATGGGAATGAACACGTCTTTTTCTGTACGTCTCAATCTGTGCAAACGGCCGTCTGTCATCAGCCCTGCTTAATTTCGCCGCAAGCAACTCGCGCCCCGGCATTGCCGGCAGGCGCGGACTTGTAATCATCCGCCTTCTCATGAATGACCAGCGCCGTTCCGTCTTGCCTCAGCAGCGTATTTGGCTTGCCCGGCTCCAGCGTCACTCCGGACGCCACAAACCGGATCGGCGCAACGCCTTGCGCATCCGCCGTCACATTGAGCAGATCGCCTGCGTGGCCGCCGTCTGCGTTATGGGTGCCGTGGGCATGGCCGCCCGGGTTAAAATGACCGCCTGCCGACTGAAAATCAGGCGCCAGACAGTTTCCCCGCTCATGCACATGGAAGCCATGCTCCCCGGCCGTCAAGCCGCGGGCTTCTCCTTCCAGCCGCACGCCCTCCGGGGTTTGCGTCAAGACAACCTCTCCAGCCGCCTGCCCCTTCGCGTCAAGCAGCTTCACTCGCACGGATGCGTCCCGGCTCTCTGCCGCCATCACCGCCGTGCTGCCTTCGCCATGCGGCGCATCGTAGCCCGGCTTCGTCTTCGCATCGGTTTTTATCCAGGTCAACAGACTGTTATCGCAGCCTGAGAGCAGCAGCAGCGACAGCGCCGCCGCTCCGGCCAGACTTCGTTTGTGCGTCAGCATACGCATAGGTATCTTCTCCTCCTTTGGCATCCACGGCTTTACGTCCAGTGTTGCCGGAGAAAAGCCGCTTTAAACCTGTGCGAAGCCTGTGCGCTGCGCGCGATCCCAACCCGATCCCACAGCCCGACCCAGCTTACCGGTTTAACGAAGCGGAGACGTCCTGGCCTGGCTGGCGTCTGGCTTCAGCCTTTGACCAAACAGGCTTCGGTACAGCACAATCACTCCGACCAGCAGCAGACCCAAAATCAGGAAAATGTTACTGAAGATCAGTCCATCCTGTGCGGTAAACAGCGGATTCAGCTGGAAGGCAGGCGTGCCCAAATCAAGCGTCTTGCCGAGCACGGCTGTAGCTGCTGCTCCCGCAATAAAATTCAGCATGGAAAACAGCCCCATGCCAATTCCCGCCTGCTCCTTGGCCAACGTGCGGGAAACCGTGTTGGACATCGCAATTTGCATAAAAATTTGCCCGATATACCCGATAATCAGAAACAGCGCAACCCAGTACGGCGACAGTCCGGCTACCGTAGACAACGCCAGAAAGCAGCCCAGCAGCAGAAAGGACGCGGCGTACGCCAGAAACGAATTGCCTTTGTCATCAGCAAGCTTGCCGCCCTTCTTCCCCAGCAGCGCAGAGGAAATGGCCGCCGGAAACATCAGAAAACCGATCGCGGCCGGGCTGACGTGGTTCACATTGGCAAGCAGCTGCGGAATGGTGAAGGCGATGCCGAAGCTGAAGCTCGTAGCCAGAAAAGCGATCAGCAAGCCGCTTACATACGCTTTGTTGCGGAATAGCGCAGGCTGGACAAAGGGCTCAGCCGCCGTCCGGATTCGAAGCATAAACAAAACAAACAGGATGACGCCCGCGCCGACCAGCGCCAGCGAGGACAACGTAATGGCAAGCAGCAGTGAAGCGACGGCAGCTGCCAGCAGCCCTCCGCCGGCAAAGTCGATCCGGCCCGCGCTTCCACGCTCATCATCCAAATATTTGCGGTAAAACGGCAGCGTCAGCAGCGCCAAAATCGACAACGCAAACAACAGCCTCCAGCTGGCGAAGCTCGTCACGAAGCCGGCAACAATCGGACCAAGCGCCGCTCCAAGCGACAAGCCGATAGCCGTCGTTCCCAACGCCCGGCCCCGTTTTTCCGGCGAAAAATAGCGGATCGGGATAATCATCGCCGTCGCCGGAATGACCGAAGCGCCTGCCGCCTGCAGCACCCGTCCAGCGATAACCATCCAGAACTGCGTCGCCGCCAGCCCGACAATCGAGCCAAGCGCGAAAAAAATCAAGCCGATCGTCAGCAAGTCCTTCAGCTTGTACTTGTCCGCCAGCTTGCCGAAGGTCATCGAGCCGATTGCATATACAATCATATAGCTCGTTACAATCCAGCTGACCTGCGAGGCGTTCAATTGAAACTGCCGGCTGATTTCCGGCAAAACGACGTTAAACATCGAGGCGTTCATCACGGATAAAATCAAGGTGAAAACCAGTACGCGGAGCAGCTTCTCTCCGGCTTGAGCCTGCTGCGGGTGAGTAGGGTCGTTCATACGTTTTTCCTTCTTTCGTTCTCAGTCTGGTCAAATGCTGCTTCCTGGCTCGCATTTGCTTTCTTCGTTCCTGGCTCCTGTCTCCTGCGCTTTCCAAGCGATCCCGGCTTGCTTTGCGCCGCTTCCGTCTTCTCTCCGGGAGCATGGGTTTGCCTGTACTCGTTCTATTATCACGCCGATGACAGACTTAGTCAACAAAAAAGTATATTAAGTTTTTGTGCGAAGCCGCACGCAATCAGGGAAGCTTCTACACGAGGCCAATTCGGCGAAGCTGCCTTCGCGGTTTAGCGGAATTGCCAAATAAGCCGGAGGAAACGGGTCTCTCGACCGCTCCCCCAACCTTTCTGAGCGAAACTTCGGACATTACAATCAGCATGGCTCTGCCTTGCAAGCAGCTTGCTGCTACCCGGCGCGGAACGGGTTGCGCCACTCCATCAGCATCGCGTAATTGTGCGATTCCTCATCTTCAAGATAATTCGCCACCAGCTTGACGGGCGTCCGGCCGCATTTGAGCAAAAACGTCATGACCGGGTCCTTCAGCTGCCCTGCCAGTACAGCCTGCACATAAGCTTCCGCCTTCATGTCAGCGGCAACCCGGTCGTAGCCCGGAAGCCGCCCGCCGCCCAGCAGCCGATCCAGGTTCAAGCGCACAACGACCTCGTACATCGACAGCATCAGCCATTTGCCCAGCCCCAGCTTGCGATAGGCGGGTCTGGCCCCGATATCGACGACGTATAACGTGTTGCCGTCAGCCCGATGGTTGGAAATATATCCGGCATCCGTCATTTCCACCCAGTTGTGGTCCGGGTCGCCCGGCTCGTAATTCACCAGCAGACCGGTCATGGAGGCGACCAGCTCGCCTTCGATTTCGACGCATAATGCTCCTTCCGGAAACAGGCTCACATGATTGCCCAACTGCTCCTCATTCCACCACAGCTCCGCAGGAAACGGCGGCGGGAAGCATTCCTGCTGAATGCGAATCATGCCGGCAAAGTCGGCCTTCGTATACGGGCGGATCACCGCCTTCACCGGATGGTCGCCGTCCATCACGTACAGTTCCTTGCGGTAGCTGAACCTGTGCATGCCTGCTCCCTCCTAGCTCCAGTCGGTATACAAATCGGTGCGACGATCCCGCCACGTGGTCACGGAGCCTTTCTCCCGCACCTGGTACAGCAGATGCAGGTCCAGATCGCCGGTGATGATCATATCCCCGTTGATTTCGCCTGCGGTCATGATGCCAGCCGGCGGAAACGGCACATCATTCGGCGTGATAAGGGCTGCCTGCCCGTAATTGCCCCGCATAAAGTCAACGGTCGGCAGCGAACCGACTGTGCCGGTCGTGACCACATACACCTGATTTTCAATCGCGCGAGCGTGACACGTATAACGCACCCGGTGGAAGCCATGCCGGTCATCCGTGCACGACGGGCAAAAAATAACGTCCGCTCCGCGTGCCTTTGCCATCCGCACAATTTCTGGAAATTCAATGTCGTAGCAAATCAGCAAAGCAATTTTCCCTTTATCCGTATCGAAAACGGCCAGCGAATCACCCGCGCCCATCCGCCACTCCTTGACCTCGGACGGCGTAATATGCAGCTTGCGCTGCGTTGCGATCCGGCCGTCCGGATAAAACAGGTACGCCGCATTATACAGCGTCCCGCCCTCCTCCACGATGTGGGTGCCGCCGATCAGGTGCATCCCTGTCGTCGTCGCCAGCCGCCGGAACAGCGCCTCGTAATCCTCCGTAAAGCCGGGCAGCGCCGTAATCGGCAGTCCGACCTTGCGATTATCCGGCGTGCCGATCGACAGCAGCTGTGTCGTGAACAGCTCCGGAAACAGCACAAAGTCGGCTTCAAACTCAGCTGCCGTCTTGACGTAATGCTCAACCTGATCGGCAAACTCCTCGAAGCTTGCCACGGTATGCAAATGATATTGTACCGCCGAAACTCTCATCTTCATGGTTCTTGTCTCTCTCCTTGTTCTCCATACTCCCCCGTCTGTTCGGCAATCGGGTCGAAAAATAACAGGCGCGGCTTCTTCACGCACCACGTCGTCATTGAGCGCAGCTGCTCGACCTGAACCGTTTTGATCGGCTCCAGCAGCAGCCCGTGCAGCTTTTCCGTCCATTTGCGCAGCATGTCCAGATCAGCCAAATATCGCTCGCTGCCGTCGGGCAGCGCAAACCGCCGATTGCCGAGCGGTACAGCCTGCTGCTCCAGCCCGATTGTCGAGGCCAGACGTACAAATAGCAGCCCTCCCGGCTTCAGCACGCGCCACAGCTCGGTCAGCATTTGCCTGAATTGCTCGTCGTGTTCGGCAAAATGCAGAACCGCGCAGGCAATCACGACATCAAAGGTGTCGTTGGCGAAGCTAAGCTTCTCTAGCGGCTCCACCCGGAACCGTTCCTCCAGCTGCTCGGGCGGCAAGCCAATTTCCCCGGCCATGCGGCGCACAGCCTCAATCGCCTCCGCAGAGCGGTCAACGCCATATACGTCGTAATGCTCCCGTATAAAATAACGAAGATTGCGGCCTTCTCCGCATCCTGCATCCAGGACCTGCATGCCAGGCGCAATCCGGCCCTTCAATAACTGATCGAACAAGTAAATATCGATAAGTCCGAACTGCTCTCTAGGATTCATGCCCCCGCTCACTCTCTTCCAATTCAAGGCGTTGTACGGTATTATAGCATGATTCGGTCGTCCGGCTCCACGCCTTCACCTGATTTTTGCGCCGGATATCCGCACGTGCAGGCCGAAAAGGCCCAACGGCAAACGCCGCGGGCCCAACGGATGAAAGCTGAAATACCAAAATATAAGCTGTCGGCTTATTTAAAGCCCAATCCCTGTTCATGGGTAAAGACGTCTCCGATGGTCTTCGGCTGATCGAAGGCATCGCTTGCCTTGAGAGCATCCATCAGCGTTAAAATCAACTGATCTGTCACATGCTCCATTGTAAAAATATGAGCGTAGCTAACCCCGTCCAACTGCTCGGTTGACAAGGAAAAGCGGGTGACAATAGACGGATTCGGCTTCAAAAACCTTACGGTCAGCGCACCTGGCGAACGACCTATATGCAAATCCAGTTCGCGCCATACGGTCTGTTGCAAAAGCTGCAGCTCTTCGTAGGCTCTTTGCGCCAAATTTTCCAGCCGAATCGCTTTGTCCACCTGATCGGCATAGGAGTGCTTGGCAAAATAATGCCACAGCAGCAAGGCGGAAAATCCGTTACGTGATCCCGACAAGGTGGAATCGCGAGCCCCGACATAGCTGACATCGACAAAGTTAAGCAAATATTTTGTTTTGCTCATATAGACGCCCGTTGGCCACGGCGCTCCAATTTCCTTATGTCCGCTAACGGAAATCGAATGGACGTAAGTTCGGAAATCAAAAACAGGCACATCTCCGGAATATCGTCCTTGCCTCTTGGCCATTTCCAGAAAAGGCATATAAGCGGCGCCAAGCGCTCCGTCCACATGGAACCAGAAACCGTTGCGTCGGCTGCTGACCGTTTTGTCTCCAACCACGACGTGCAGATCACGCTCAAACAAATGATTGGCCTTCAGAATCGGCAGTAACTCATTCACAGCTTTTTCCACCTGATCGTACTCACCCTTGAACGTTGTGCCGAAATTAAAATTGACAACGATGGGATGGCCTTTGGCAGCAAAAAACGCTACGAGCTCCTTGAGCGCATCCAGATTGACGGAGCCGTCATCGTTGGACGGAACCTTCTCCGGCCAATCGCCGCCAACGGGAGATTCCTTCGGGTAATGTGCATTTCCATATTCCGAGAAGGTGGGCAGCAGCAGCAAATCCTTGATTTTGTCAATGGAATAGTGCGTATCCTCCGAATAAAACAAGATCGGAATGTAGGCGTTGGGGTTGTCCTCATGCAGCTCTTCTCCAGACACACTGCCATTCGGCTCAGCAGTCTGGCCGCCTTCAGCCCTCGCCTCCTGCCGCTTCAAAAACCGACCTTGATACAGCTTGCTGCGAAGCTGAACGGGCTGATCGTCCCGCTGCAATTCGCCGTCGGCATTCGGATTTGCAATATCGGATGCGAGCAGCTTGCCCGACAAATAGTCTCTTGCATTTCTTAAGCCGTAAAGATTGCCCTCCGTGCCTCCCATGGAGACAACATAACCCCAGTAAGAGTCGCCATCCTTGTCATTATGCGGCGATTTGGCATTCCACAGCTTGGCAAAATAGTCCAGCACCGCCCGCTCGATCCATTTGGTATTCAGCATGAAATTGCCCGATTGGAACGGATCTCCGATATTATTCAAATGCATGTTGAGGTAGTCGGCAAGATCGTCCTTATAATTTAACGCCTGATTGGCCTGATAGCCCAAGAAATTGGATTTGTAGAGCTGAGTATACGCCTTCAATTGACCCAACGCTTCATTAAATTGGACGGCAGGCAGCGCCTGTTCTCCGAGTTCGAACAGCTTGGTATCAATACCGGGTACTGGCGGGTAATCGTTGTAGGATGTCATCTTCTATTCTCCTCATCGGTTTTGTGTAGTGCGTGATTACGAACAAATGGCCCGGCCAAGTACGCAAAAATTCAGCTAAGGCGGCGTTATGCGCTAAAGCTTGAATTTCTGGACGGTTTGCTGCAATTCGCTTGCCATATCTGACAGGCTGCGAAAGGACGCCGTGATCTGCTGCATCGTTGCACTTTGCTCCTGCACCGCTGCTGCAATCTCCTCATATCCGGCAGACTGCTCCTCTGTAATGCCCGAAATTTGCTGCATCCTGCCGGAAATGCTTTCAAACGAATGCTCCGCCTTTTTAATCGCCTGACTCAACCCCGTCATAGGGGCAGAAAACGAAGCGATTCCGTTAAAGATCAGCTGGAAATTTCCTTGCATTTCCTGGATCCAGCTTTGTCCATTTTCCATTGCATGATTGCCCTGCTCAATGCTCTCCAGCACACGCGCACTCTCCAGCTGCGTGCTGGAAATCAGCCCCGCGATGGAGCCGGCCGCCCGCGACGATTCCTCGGCAAGCTTCCTTACCTCGCCCGCCACCACAGCAAAGCCCTTGCCCTGCTCGCCAACTCTGGCTGCCTCAATTGAAGCGTTCAGCGCAAGCAAATTGGTTTGCGTTGCAATGCCGGTAATCATATCAATAATATCTCCGATTTCCTTGGAGCGGGAGCCAAGCCGGACAGCGGCTTCCTGAGAATCTCTCATTTTTTGCTGAACCTCGCCCATCTGTCCCAGCGTATTTTCAACCAGTCGCTGCCCGCTTTTTGAATGCTCGGACATCGTAGCCGCCAGCTGCTGCATCGTCTGCACCTCGGACGCCACCTTGCTCAAATCGGCGCTTACCTCAGCAATTGAAGACGTGCTGTCGACAATTGATGCCGCCACCTCGGCGGTGCCCTCATTCATGCTGTTCATTGATGCAGCAACCTGCTGCGAGCTTGCGCTCATATCCGTGGCGGAATGGTAAAGCTGCCCGCTGGTTCCCTTTACGGTAACCGCCGATTCGGAAATTTTCCGAATCAACACATCCAGATTGCTGCGCATGTCCGAAAACGCTTCACCCAACTTGCCCAGCTCATCCTTACGCCGGATTTCCGTTTGCTGCGACAAATCGCCGGCAGCAACCCTTTCCATCTCGCGCATAAGCGTTAGAATGGGTTTCGTTATACTGCGGCTCAACAAATAAGCGACCAGTATACCCAACACCGCCGCTACCGCAATGAGGATCAACGTTGCCCGCAAAACATCCGCTTTGACCTGTTCGACAACCGATGCGTCAATATCAATACCCGCCACGCCAAAAACTTGTCCGCTGCTATCCTTCACAGGTATAAACACCGATTTGAAAGTGCCGTATTCATCGCTATAAATTGGACTGAAAACGGTTGCTCCGGTTTCCATCGCCTCCTTCATGAATGGCGTAAATGCATATTCGGTGCCATATTCCGCAACGGATGCGTAAATAACTTGCTCCTTGTTTTGCAGTCGTCCCAGAATAAAGACATTTTCAAAACCATTTTCACGCTTGGTCCGCTCAAACTGCGCTTCAATTTGAGCGTAAGCCGGATGCTTGGCGCTATCAATTGTACTTGCGTTCCCCGAAACAGAAGCTAAAGCCGTACTTACCTCCTGAATGCCTACGTTCAGTCTTAATGTAATCTGCTGCTCCAGCTGTCTGACCAGCTTACTGCTAGTATCACTCTCCACTCCTGCAAAGGCGACGCAAAGTAAAATAACCAGAGTCACCACGATAGTCGTTAATTTTACGGATATCCTGCTAAAAAAAGAAACTTTTCGATTACGCTGCTCTTGGTTCACGCCGACCTGCTCTTGCATCGTTATATCCATTCCTTTCGTTCGATTCGCTCCAGGCACAAACGGAATAAATTCCGTCCGCCTCACAAAAAATAACCCGAACAGACGATTCTATGCTATCCTTTTGTTCTCTTTCTAAAAGGATAACATCGCTGAAAGGGTTACAAGTATTCCTGTATCCAATTCCCGAGCGATTAACCACACCCCTGTCCCGTACCCAAAATTTCTTACCTGTTTGCCCGGCATCCTGATTACCTCTAGCACGAATGATTCGCCCCAGGAAGGAAAGATCCAGTAACAATGTAAATCTCTCAATTTCTTATAACATTAGAACAATTAACCACAATTATTAATTCCATTATAGTTTTTTTCTTCCAAAATGACAATATGAACGCACGAAAAAGAATGATTTTTGTCCAATGACTCCAGAACTTGTCACCATTAGATGCAATACTGGCTGAAGTCGTTGATCCCAGATTCCCAGAGGAGCTGATTCTGCGACCATTTATTTCCAACCGCCCGTTATCCGCACGTTTGACGAGCTGCTTGTCGTCGGTGTTGCACAGAAGCACGCCTTCCAGCCAGGCGGTCCTATGCCGACCATCCCTCCGCAGTGGGCCGCATTTATGCAGCGAATCGGCGACATTCAAGGCTTCCGCGGCATTACGCTCGGCATCTCGTTAGCCGACCAGCCGGGCGACAAGCCGATGGACACCCTGCACTACGTAACCGGTGCGGTAAGCTGCAGAACAACCCGCATCGCTGCATAAGCCGCCCGTTCGGGCGGCTATTCGCCGTGCAGCCCCCTTTATTCCCCATGCCATGACCTATCCCCCGCCTATTTCACCGCTATACGCCCCTGTTTCCCCCTTAATCCCCGTACGCTCCCCTCAGCTCGCGCAGCCAGCTGCGAACCTCCGCGACCACCGATTCCGGCTTGACGATCACGACATCCGAACCAAGCCCGGTGAAATACCGCACATAAAAATCCGTCTCGCTTGCATCAATGCTCAACCGCAGCCGGCCCGCCCCTTGGTCGTCCACCTGCAGCGCCTGATCAAACCCGCTTTCCCAGCGCAGCTTGCGGACACCCTCCGCCGTCAGACGCAACTCCAGCTCCAGCTTCGTGGAGCCGCCTTCCTGCGGGTCCGGCGTGCCGGGCAGCTGGCCGGGCGACTTCAGCCATTGGCTGACCGACCAGCCGCCCTGCTCCATCACCGGATGCCCCTCCTCGGCCCAGTCCGCCTCCAGCAGCCGATCCGCCCGGAACAGCTGCGTCCGCTCCTTGAGAAAGCAAAACGCCGGAGCATACCAGAACCCGTTATGGGAATAAACGCCAATCGGCTGAATGACCCGATCCTTCGCTCCATCCTTGGAATCGTACGTAACCCGCAGCGGGCGCTGCTGCATCGCCGCATCCAGCAGCAGGCTCAAAAACGGCATCGTCACCGGCCGCTGAGGCGACCAGAACACGATTCGCTGCTTCATCGCATCAATTTTCAGCTTCGTATCCTCGGGCAAGTAATAGTAAAATTTGTTGAGGGCGGTTACCGCCTCCTGATCAAACGGCAGCGCTCCGTAATGCTGCAAGGACTGGTACGCGAAAAACATCGCCACCGCCTCCTGCTCCGAAAACATAATCGGCGGCAGCAGCCGCTCGTTCAGCACCCGGTAGCCGCCATGCGGACCGTATTCCGCATACAGCGGCAGCCCCAGCTCATCCAGCACCTGCAAATCCCGCATAATGGTGCGCTTCGACACCTGAAACTCCTCAGCCAGCTCCCGCACCGTAAATTTCCGCTTTTTATTTACCGCAATCATCAATTCCAGCAACCGCTTCGATTTGCTCATCTCTGTACCGCTCCATTTCTGCTCGCGCGTTCTTCCGGCTCCTTTGCAGCAGACCGTTCATTTTTGTTTAGTTATACCCCGTTACTAAGACAAAAGTTGTCATCATTAGCGCCTGACGCAAAAATATGGTACAACAAGGGTTAGACAACGCCTGATCAGCAGGACCAAGAAAAGGAGCACTTATTCCAATGAAATCGCTTGTATTAGCCGAAAAACCGAGTGTGGCCAAAGAAATCGCCCGCGTGCTCGGCTGCAGCCAGAAGCAGAAGCATCACTTCGAAGGGCCGGGTTATGTCGTCACCTGGGCTCTCGGCCATCTCGTCACCCTCGCGGAGCCGGAGGACTACAACCCGACCTACAAGGAATGGCGGCTGGAGGATCTGCCGCTTGTCCCTGCCCGCATGAAGCTCAAAGTCATCCGCGAAACGACGCCGCAGTTCAAGGCGATCTCCGCGCTCGCCAAGCGCAGTGATCTGAAGGAGCTGATCATCGCCACGGATGCCGGGCGGGAAGGCGAGCTGGTCGCCCGCTGGATTATGGAGCTGGTGCAATGGCGCAAGCCGTTCAAGCGGCTGTGGATTTCGTCGCAGACGGACAAAGCGATCCGCGACGGCTTCGCCGCGCTCAAACCCGGCCGTGATTACGACCGGCTGTACCGCGCCGCCGTTTGCCGCGCCGAGGCTGACTGGCTGATCGGTCTGAATTTGACGAGGGCGCTGACCTGCAAGCATGGCGCGCAGCTCGCCGCCGGACGCGTGCAAACCCCGACTTTGGCTACCCTAATGGAGCGCGAGCAGCATATTCAATCATTTCAGTCCAAAGACTACTGGCTGCTGCGCTGCGACTTCGGCTCCTTCCAGGGCCAATGGCGCAGCGGGGCCGTGCCGGACGGCCGCCTGTTCGATCGCACGGCGGCGGAAGCGCTGGCGGCCAAGCTTGAACGCGCGGCGACCGCTCAGGTAGCGCAGCTCAAGCGAACCGAAAAGCAGGAGCCGCACCCGCTCGCCTACGATCTGACGGAGCTGCAGCGCGATGCGAACAAGCGGTACGGATTCACCGCCAAGCAAACGTCCAACGTCCTGCAGCGGCTGTATGAGCAATATAAGCTGGTCACATATCCGCGCACCGATTCCCGCTACTTGTCTACCGATATCGTGCCGACGCTGGCCGGACGGCTTCGGGCGCTTCAGGTGGCGCCGTATGCCAGCCTGATCAAGCCGCTGCTGGCCGCGCCGCTGACCGTCACCAAGCGCATCGCCGATGACAGCAAGGTAACCGACCATCACGCGATCATTCCGACCGATGAGCGACCGGCCCTCCACCTGCTCGGCGCGGATGAGCGCAAGCTGTACGACCTGATTGTCAAACGGTTTCTGGCGCTGTTTTATCCCCCGCACCGGTATGATGAGACAGCCGTCATGGTCCAGCTCGGCGGTGAAGCTTTTCACGCCAAGGGCCGAGTCGTCCGCGACCTGGGCTGGCGTCAGCTGTACACGGAAGCTGTATGGGCAGAGACCGACAACGACGAGCCGGACAGCTCGTCCGCGGAAACCGGCGGAGCCGCCCAGCCGCTGCCGCCGTTGACGCAAGGACAGAAGCTCGACACGCGCCGTCTGTCGCTGCACAAGCAGATGACCCGCCCGCCCGGCCGGTACACGGAAGCAGCGCTGCTGACCGTTATGGAAAAGCACGGCCTCGGCACTCCGGCGACACGCGCCGATATTATTGAGAAGCTGCTGCAGACCGATACGATTGAGCGCCGAATGAATACCTTGCAGCCTACAGGCAAAGGCGCCCAGCTGCTCAGTCTCGTCTCCGCCGACCTCCGTTCGGCCGAGCTGACCGCCGCCTGGGAGCAGGAGCTGCAGCGCATCTCAACCGGACACGGGGACGCCGACGCCTTCATGAGCCGCATCCGCCAGCAGACGGAGACGCTTGTCCGCGAGGTGAAGGTCAGCAGCGCCACCTACAAGCCGCATAACCTGACAGGATCGCGTTGTCCGGAATGCAGCGAGCTGCTGCAGGAAATCAAGGGCAAGCACGGCAAGCGGCTTGTCTGCAGCAATCGCGAGTGCAGCTATCGACGCAATGCCGAAGCTCCGCTGCTGAACAAGCGCTGCCCGCAATGCCGCAAAAAAATGGAGCTGCATGACGGCAAGGCCGGCAAATACGCCCAGTGCAAGCCCTGCAATGTGATTGAAATGCTTGGCGATTCGCCGGGTGGCGGCCGGGGCGGACGCAATGCCAAGCGCGAGCAGAGCAAGCTGGCCGAGCAATACAGCGACAAATCGCCGATGGGCTCCAGCCTGGAGGAGGCGCTGCGCGCCGCCATGGAGAAGAAAAAATAACGAAGCTGCCCGCACAAAGTCAGGCCAGCCCGAAATTTCGGGCTGGCCTGAGCATGCGAACGACCTTAACCTCCACTTCACCGTGGAGGTTAAGGTCGTTATTAACCAGGCCTAGCCGCTTGGGAGCGGCCAGGCCCCGTGCTGTACACGATCTGTTTTCTCGCTTGCAGCCTGCTAACGCTTGCAGCCTGCTAACGCGCCACCGGCAGCATGGGCCGCACCTGCTGCTCATAATAACGCCGCAGCTGCTCCTTTTCCGACTCGGTGAACTGGTACTCGCAGTCGCGCCCTTCATCCTGAACCGCGATGTCCATCAGCAAGCCGTCCGACGTTGCTACGAGCAGCGCCCCTAGATCGGTCACCGAATCCGGCACAAGCGAAGCATCCGCCACCTCGAACCGGATTTGGATATCAAACCAATGCGAATCGCGCACGTCCACCATATGGGTCATCGCGACGAATTGCAGCTCCGTGATCTCCACACTTCCATACGTCAGCATCTTCCGTTCCCCCTACTTCTGCTCCGGCAGCAGCTCCATTAACGCCAGCTCCAGCACCGGGTAGTTAAAATGAAAATGACGCTCCAGCGCAACCTTCGGCAGCACGCGCTGACCCTGCAGCAGCAGCATGCTCATCTCGCCAAACAGCAGCTTCATCATAAATGCCGGTACAGGAAACCGATACGGCTTGTTCATCCGCTGCGCAATCTGCCGGCCAAACTCATCATTGCTGAGTCCCACGGGACTCGTCGCATTCACCGGGCCCTCCAGATCGTCCTGCCCGATACAGAAGTCGATCAGTCGGCACAGATCGTCGATATGAATCCACGACAGCTGCTGACGACCGGTGCCGATCCGCCCGCCCATCCCGAACTTGAAGGGGGCCGTCATCTTGGGAAAAGCGCCTCCGTCTTTGCCCAGCACAACCCCAAGCCGCAGCAGCACGACACGGGCATCGGGAATTTGCTCGGCGGCCGATTCCCACTCGTCCACAACGCTGGAGAGGAAATCGTCCTTCTTCCACTCGCTCTCTTCAATAAACGACTCCGTCTCGGACACGCCGTAGATTGCAACCGCCGATGCGTTGATCAGCGCAGGCTTCGTCTCCGCCCGCTCGATCCATTTCCGGACATGGGCCACCGCATCAAGCCGGGACTGCAAGATCCGCTTCTTGGCCTCAGCCGTCCAGCGCTGGTTGATCGTTTCGCCCGCAAGGTTGACGATCGCATCCACGCCGTCCAGCAATTGGGCGTTTTTGTCCAATTCCTCCCAAGTTACATAACGAACGAGCGCATGGCTTTGCTTCGGCTTGCGGCGCGTCACCACAATCAAACTCGTCTTCTGCGCAATAAAATATTGAATTAAATGTTTGCCGATAAACCCGGTTCCCCCGGTAATGGCTACCTTCATGTCTATTCCTCCGCCTGATTCCATGAACCCGATTATGCCCTACATTATAACCCATAACAGCTGCGATGCGAAATAGCCTTCCCGGCGCGCAATTGATTTGCTCTGACGGTTGCTTCGGTCAAATAATGCCAGTAAAATAAACATCATTAGACCATCTAGCATCGGGGGACGCAGCAGTGGTATGGAATTTGAATGAAACCTCTATTGAACCGGTTGATCAATACGGCTCAGTCGGTTTGTTTCGCGCCACGGAGCAGGTCACGGGCCAAGTACGCTATTTCAAGGCGCTGCTGCCTGAACAAGCGCTTGATCCGCTGCTGCAGCAGCTGCAGGCCGAGTTTCAGCAGGCCAGGAAGCTGGCGGCTGCCGACGTCTGGATGCCGGAGCAGTCGGGCGAGTGGAACGGCGCTCCCGCCCTTCTGATGCAGCAGGCGGACGGCCAGCCGCTAACGGCTGAGCTGCACACAGGCGCTCCGCTGGAGCTGAACCGTTTCCTTCATCTGGCCGTCGGGATGACGGAAGCCGTCATCAGGCTGCATCAGCTGAAGCATGTCCATCTGGCGCTGTCGCCGCACGCCTTCTTTGTCGAGCCCGGCCGGAAAATGTGCAAGCTGACCGAGCTGCATCAGACCACGCCCTTCGCCTCCGTGCCTGAGGCCGGCTATGATGCGCTGGCCGAGCTGGCAACCAACAAAACCGCTCTGCTGTACGCCGCCCCCGAACGAATCGGGCGGCTAAGCCGCCGGGTGGACCATCGGGCGGATTTGTACAGCCTGGGCATCATCTTCTACCAGCTGCTGTACGGGAAGCCTCCATTCGAGAGTGAGGACATCTCCGAGCTTGTCCATGCGCATGTGGCTGTTGAACCGACGCCGCCTGCCATCCGGTATATTCCGAGACCGATAGCCGATATCATCGGCAAATGCTTGATGAAGCAGCCGGATCAGCGTTATTCGAGCGCCTTCGCACTCAAGCGTGATCTGAGCATCGCCCTGGACAAGCTGCTGACCGAGGGCTTTCTGGCCGACTATGCGATCAGCGACAACCATATTTCCGATCAATTTATCATATCCGAATCCATTTACGGCCGGGAAGCCGAGCTGGAGCTGCTGGAGCAGGCTTACCGGCGGGGAAGCCAAGGCAGCGTTGAAGTCGTCTTTGTGTCCGGCATCTCCGGCATCGGCAAATCGTACCTGATCCATGAGTTTCAGAAGCTGGTTGTGCAGCAAGGCGGACTGTTTGTCACCGGCAAATTTGACCAATTCAAGCGGGATACGCCGTATTACGCCGTGCACCAGGCGGGAAAACAGCTTGTGCAGCATCTGCTGACGCTGAGTCAAGACGACCTGGAAGCCAAGCGCCAGCAAATTCTGGAGCTCATCGGCGCAAACGCCCAGGTGCTGCTCGATATGAATCCGGCGCTTGCCCCGATTTTGGGTACGCATCAGCCGCTGCCCAAGCTTCCTCCTGCGGAAATGTACAATCGCATGGTGCTGACGATCCAGAGCTACTTGTCCGTCTTCTCTTCCGCGGAGCAGCCGCTTGTGGTATTTCTGGACGATCTGCAGTGGGCGGATGCCTCCTCGATCCAGCTGCTCAAGGACTTGACGCTCGGCAGCAGCGCCCGGCATTGCGTCTATGTCGCCGCCTGCCGTGAACGCGAGCTGGACCACACGCATCCGCTGCAGCAGATGATGGCCTACTTCCAGCGCAGCAAGCATATCGCCTATACCGAAATTCACCTGGACCCGCTTCAGCCGGAGCATCTGGAGCGGATGCTGGCAGACAGTTTGCAGCCGAGCGAGCAATCTACCGGCAAGCTGTCGCAGCTGATGATGCAGAAAACAAAAGGAAATCCGTTTTTCACGAAACAATTTTTCCGTTCCATTTTTGACCAGCAGCTACTGTGGTTTGATTACGACACCTGCCTCTGGACATGGGATGAAGCGAAAATTCAAGAGCTGCACATGACCGACAACGTGGTTGATTTTATGATCAACAAAATCGTACGTCTGCCGGAGCAGCTTCAGGTGCTGCTCATGCAAGCCGCTTGCATCGGCCATCAGTTTTCCCTGAGCCTGCTGGCGCTCTGCAGCGGCGCCTCTCCCTCTGACCTGCAGCATGAGCTGGGCGCTGCCGAGAAGGACGGCTTGATCCATGCGTTGAAAAGCGCGCGCGCCGATGCTGCCGAGGAGCCGGTCGTCTATAAATTTTTGCACGACAGAGTTTATCAGGCGATCTACTCGCTTGTACCGAAGGATCAGAAGCCTCGCATCCACCTGCGGATCGGACGGCTGCTGGAGGAGCAGCGGACTACCTCAGGGACGACGGACGGCGGAAACAATCAGCTATTCGAGGCCGTCAATCAGCTGAATCTGGGGATATCGCTGCTGACCTCGCGCGAGGAGCGCGAGCAGCTTGCTTCCCTTAACCTGCAGGCATGCCGGCATGCCAAAACGAGCTCGGCTTATGACACCAGCCTCCGTTACGCGCTGCACGGCTGCGACCTGCTGGAGCCGGATCACTGGGAGTCGCAATATACGCTGGCCTACGCGCTGCAGCTGGAGAAGGCGGAGCTGGAATATTTGTCCGGCTACTTCGAGGAAGCGAAGCTTTCATTCGCCCTTGCCGTCAGCCGCTCCCGGACACGGCTGGAGAAGGCTGACGCCTACGCGCTGATGATGGTGCTCTGCACGAACATGGGCGAGCATGAGGAATCGCTCCGGATCGGGCTCGAAGGTCTGCAGCTGTTCGGAATCAAGATCAGACCGCCCGTCAGCAAGCCGTTGATCGTCTGGGAGCTGTTTAAGTCCCAGCTGCGCAAAGGCACACGCAGCGTCGATGACCTGCTGGACATTCCCCCGATTACCGAGCCGAATCATATGGCCGTCATGCGGCTGCTGCTTCATCTGGTCGCACCGGCGTATTACCTGGACTCAGGACTGTACATTTACCTCATGCTGCGGATGTTTAATTACTCGCTGTTAAACGGGCATACGGAAGCAAGCGCGCTCTCCTACTCGACTTACGGGGTCATCATGAGCTCGCTGCTTGGCCGTCTGCAAGCCGGCTATGACTACGGGATGCTGGGCGTCAAGCTGAGCGATTCCTTCAACGATCTGCCCGTCAAGTGCAAGGTATACTTTGGCTACGGGGCATTCGCCAGCCAGCTGAAGGCGCCGGTCGCAACCAATGTCGAGCAGCTGCGCAAAGCATACCAATACGGAATCGAATCGGGCGACTTTGTTTACGCGGGCTACTCGATCACCTTCAGCTTTTTTCTCCGGCTGTTTAAAGGCGATCATCTGGGGGATGTGTTCAAGGACACGGAGCAATACCAAAACTTCATCCTGAAAGCGAAGGACGGGGACACCTCCATGATCCTGACGGTCCTGCAGCGCTACATCCTGGACCTGAAGGAGCCGTCGCCGCTGCTCGCCTCGCCGGACGCTCCGCGTTCCTCATGCTTCATGTCAGCCGAGGAGCTGGAGCTGGTGAGCGGCTACACCAACAAGGCGGTTATTCATACGTATTATGCGCTGCAAGCCCACACGTATTATATATTCAATCAGCTGCATGACGCCAAGAAGCTGCTGGAGGAAGCCGAGGCTTCGCTGCTGACGGTGTTCGGGCTGCTTCATGTGAATTTGCATCATTTCAATTATGCGCTCGTGCTTGCGGCTCTGTACGATCAGGCGACCATTGCGGAGAAAAAACGGTACCGGGCGCGCATCAAAGCAAGCATGCGGCTGCTGAACAAATGGGCGCAGCATTCCCCTGACAACTTTCTTCATCTGAAGCTGCTGCTGGGGGCGGAATGGCAGCGGATTACAGGAAATCGCAGCTTGGCCGAGGAGCAGTACGATCAGGCGATTCATTATGCCGGCAAGCATCGGTTTACCAACTACGAGGCGTTGGCCAGCGAATGCGCGGCCCGCCATTATTTGCAGCGCGGCAAGCTGAAAATTGCCCGATCCTACCTCGTCGAAGCGCGCTCCCTGTATGCGCAGAACGGAGCGGTACGGAAGGTGGCCGATCTCGATGAACGGTATCCTTACCTCGTCAATCGGGGACAAGTGGAAGCCTCCATCGACCTGTTGAGCGTGATCAAAGCATCTCAAGCCATCTCCAACGAAGCCGTCTTCCAGCAGATGCTTGATATGATCATGGGCATTACCCTCGAACGTGCGGGCGCAGAGCGCGGACTGCTGGCGCTTATGCGGGATGGAAGACTGTACATCGAAGCGGAGAAGGCGATCCGGGCTCCGTTTGAAGCGCTGCATGCAGCTCCGCTCGAAAGCTGCCAGCATGCGGCGGTATCCGTCATCCAATACGCCGCCCGCTCGGCCGAGACGGTGCTGCTCCATGATGCGGCACAAGACGAGCTGTTCGCGGGCGACCCGTACATACGGCTGCATCGGCCCAGCTCGATATTAAGCGTGCCCCTGACCCGCTCAGGCAAGCTTGTCGGCGTGTTGTATCTGGAGAACAATTTGGCAACGCATGTTTTCCATCAGGAAAGCTTGCAGACGCTCCGGCTGCTGGCCTCGGAAATTGCGATGCTGATCGAAAACGCCAAGCTCTGCGATCATCTGGAAATGAAGGACGGCAAGCTGCAAATGCTGGAGGAACAGGAGCAGGCGATTCGGCTGCAGCTCAACGAGAAGGAACGCTGGGTGCAGTCCTCCGAGTCGACGATGTTGAACATCCGCAAGTCGCAGCATGAGCTGATCAACAACATCCAGACCGTTCATGCGCTGCTGGTGATGGACAAATATGACATGGCCAAAGACTATATCTCGGTCTGGTGCAAGGAAATTGTCCACCAGGCGATCATCGGCTCCGTTAAATTTCCGGTGCTCGGCGCCGTGCTGAACCACCTGTCGCTTACATGCATTTCCAAACAAATCGAGCTGCAGGTGAGCGGCGATGTCGATTGCACGTTCGAGCAGCTGGCGCTGCCGATCAGCTATTTCTCCAGCATCATGCATAATTTGCTGAAAAATGCGGTGGAGGCCATCGGCGAGGAGGATGCACTGCGTACGGTGAAGCTGACGCTGGAGGAGCAGCTGAGCACGTACAAAATTACGGTATTTAATACCGGCTCCTTCATTCCGAAGGAGCAGCTCACGCAAATTTTCAGTAAAGGCTACTCCACAAAGCCGGAATCCACCAATTCAGGACTCGGCTTGCATATCGTCCAGAACTATGTCGAGCATTATGGAGGCTGGATCGAATGCGCGTCGCAGCCGCAGGAAGGAACCTCCTTCTCGGTCTATTTGCCTAAGCGTAAAAAAGACCTTAACCACCCGACCGACCTGCGAGAATCGAAAACGACGCTCCGATCCTCCTGAGGGAGGGACCGGGGCTGGCGGCTATCCGGTCCTGATACAAAAAAACAGCCTGTCGCACGCTTCCGTTCCGATGGCCGGACTGGCGAGCACACTGGCTGTTTTTTGATGTTTCTCCGGTCACCGCCATCGCGACCGCGTCAGGCTGGTCTAGGCAGGCAACGAGCGTTCCACAAACCGCAAGGCATCCGGCAGATGTCCGCCGAAGTAGGACCACTCATGCTCCCCTTCGAACTCCAGATACTCATGCTCATAGCCCAATTGATCAAGCAACAGCTTAAACGCCTGGTTGGCCGGAAACAGGAAGTCTTCCCGTCCACAGTTAAAATGCAGTGCCGGACGCTGCTCCTCGCGAACGCGCTGGGCTGCGAGCAGATGCAAATCCCACTGCTTCGCGTATGGCCCGTGTACAGGTCCGAGCATTCGCAGCACGTCGCTGCGCAAATTTTGCGGCGTCAGCAGCGGGGCGGACATCAAGGCTCCCGCGATGCTGGCGGCAGCGCCAAACAGGTCGGGATGGCGCAAAGCGAGCGAAAAAGCGCCAAAGCCGCCCATTGACAAGCCGACGACCGAGCGCCGGGTCCGGTCCGCGATCGTACGGAATTCACGGTCGATTACCGGAATCAGATCATACAGGATGTAGTCCTCGAACGTTCCAGTGCCGTCGTACCAATTCATATAAAACGTGCCGTGGCCGTAGCCTCCGTCATTCGGCATCACCACGATGCTTTCGCTCAGCTCGCCTGAGGCAATCATCGCATCCAGAGTGGACGCCGCATTCCCCTTGACCGCCCAGCTCGTTTCATCGCCATTCATGCCATGGAGCAAATACACGACCGGATACCGCCGGTCATCTCCTGCGTCATAGCTGGCAGGCACGTACACCTGACACACCTTCCGGGCGAACAGCGCGCCGGAAAAAAATGAAAACGGACGTATGCCCATCGCAATCTCCCCTTTCGCCGCTTGGCCGATTTAACTCAGCACGGCGTGCAGATGCTCCTCGGTGATGGCCCAATGGGACGTGTTCCATACCGTCTCTTTATTTTTCACATACAGCACCTGCGGCGAAGCATGCTTCACGCTCGTATCCTCTGCAATCTGATTCGACACGGGACGAGATTCAATGACCTTCACCAGCAGGTAGTCAACGTCTGTGTTTGGCGTTTTGCCAAGGTAAGCGTCATATTCTTGCAGCGCGTTAAAGCTGACCGGGCAAGCCGTGCTGTGCTTCAACACGACAAACGCCTTTTTATCGCTATTTTCGAGCGCCTGCACCCATTCTTCATTCGTTGTAATTTCTTTCCAGTTAGCCATCTGTACCGTCCTCCATCTCCTGATTTAAATGACCGCGCTGCGGTCAGCGTAATACATATGACGAACTGAGATTTCATCCGCCAGCTCCAGCAGCCCGTATGAAAATAACGGCTGACGCCGCTTGTCTGTCGGCGAGCCGGGGTTAAACAGCAGCACTCCGCCGCGCATTTCCGAAAACGGACTATGCGAATGCCCGAAC
The DNA here is from genome assembly GCF_059821225.1 of Paenibacillus sp. sg306046. Lineage (NCBI taxonomy): Bacteria > Bacillati > Bacillota > Bacilli > Caryophanales > Paenibacillaceae > Paenibacillus > Paenibacillus sp. sg306046. The sequence goes on along the minus strand of NZ_JCAMRT010000008.1, from coordinate 79,676 downwards.
AGCACGATATCGACCGTCGGCTCGCCGTCCGCGCCGCAAAATGCCCGGTACGCCGTATCCGGCGTCGAGCGCCCGCCATCGCCATGCACGAGGCCGATCCGGTAACCGGCCAGCTCCAGCACCTTGCGTCGGCCAAACCGGCTGACGATCTCCGGTCCGTCATTGTTGCCGGCCACCCCGTCCACCGGAGCAATCGCGGCAAACTGGTCCACGACCGACTCCGCCATCCAGTCCCCCAGATGGAGAATGAGGTCCACGCCGCGCAGTCCTTCGATCAAGGCGGCCGGAAGCCGGGGCTTATGATCAACCAAGTGTGTATCCGACACGATCCCGATTCGCATGCTTCATCTCCTTTGCCGCTCTGTTTTTCATTTTAGCATAATTATCCGTTGAAGAACAAAAAGCGCCGCCCGGGGGCGAACGCTTCATGCAGCGAGGGCTACTTTTCTCGTTCGGCTTGCCGCATACCTCTTCTGCCTCTGCTGCTCTCTTCTGCCTCACTCCGTCAGCTCGGAAGGGCCTTGGGCGTGCTCATCCTCTTTGTTATCCCGCACCGTCTTCTGCAGCACGAAGGCGGACATCGTAAGGAACAGCGCGGTTACGGCGTAATACCCTTGAACGGAGAGCGGCTGATTCAAATTCATGATCCCGATAAACATCGCGACCAGCGCCGTTCCGAAGGCGGCCCAGGACAGAAACGTGAACGCTCCGGTGTTTCTTTTGCGGCCGTCTCCGGCATCGTCCTGGTTGTCGCGGATCGTCTTCTGCAGAACAAACGAAGCCATCGTCAAGTAAAGCGCGCTGACGGCATAATAGCCTTTGACCGACAGCACTTCCTCCAGTGTATAAATGCCGACAAACATCGCAATCAGCGCGAATCCGAACGACGCCCAAGCCAGAAATGTAAACGCTCCTGTATTCCGTTTTCTCATCATGTCCCGCTCCTCTTGGTTTCGATTTTCGATGTATGATTTATGATAAGCTATTAGTACCTGCTGCTTATAGTTACATATTACCAGCTTTTCGGCGGCCGACCAGTACTATCTTTATGTAGTACCACCCGCACGGCAGCCCTTCGCTGCACGCCAAAAAACCCGCCGGCGTGGGGCCGAGCGGGTTTCTTTCTCCCGATTCCATAGCGAGCTGCGCTATTGCGCAATGCGGCTCGCGCTGCTGCCTGTCAGACCTGACGGCTCACGTCAGCTCGGGTTGCCTGCAATCTCCAGCGCTTGCGCCGAGATCGTTCCCTTGAACTTGGACATGCAGTTGCACAAGAAATCCTTGCGGCAAATCGGGCAAGGCTCCTTGAGAAGCCTGTTGATATGAGTCGGCTGCGGGCTGCCGGTTGCGTCCGTACCATAGATCAAGCGGCACACCGTCCGGTCTTTAAGCTGGGCTACAATCTCGAACAATCCATTCTTCGGATTGTGGCTGACGATTTTGGCATCGACGACCTGTGGGTTATATGCCATCTTCAGCACTCCTTTTCCACTATGCATATTGAGAGTCAAAAACGCTGTATTATGAATGATAACGTTCTTAGCGGTTGCCGTCAAGCAGATTGCCGAACCCGCCCAGCAAGCCGCCTTCCTCCTTGCGTCCGCCCGGCCGTGAAGCGCTCATCATCCGGTCCGCCAACCGGCTGAACGGCAACGACTGAATCCATACCCGGCCCGGACCCCGCAGCGTCGCAAAAAACAGCCCTTCGCCGCCGAACAACGCCGTCTTGACCCCTTTGACAAACTCGATATCGTAATCAATATCCTGCGTCATCGCAACGAGACAACCGGTATCGACGCGAATCAGCTCGCCGGGCTGGAGCACACGCTCGCAGATCGCCCCGCCCGCATGGACAAACGCCAGTCCGTCGCCTTCGATCTTCTGCATGATAAACCCTTCGCCGCCGAAGAAGCCCGCTCCCAGCTTGCGCTGGAAGTCGATGCCGATCGAAACGCCCTTGGCCGCGCACAGAAAGGCGTCCTTCTGACAAATCAGCTTGCCGTTCAGCTCGGACAAATCCATCGGCAAAATACGGCCCGGATACGGCGAAGCGAAGCTGACGCGCTCCTTACCCGCACCGCGATTCGTAAATAGCGTCATAAACAGGCTTTCGCCGGTCAACAGCCGCTTGCCTGCGCCGAACAGCTTGCCGACAAGCCCCCTGCCCTGATCGCTGCCATCGCCGAAAATGGTTTCCATCGCGATATTTTGATCCATCATCATCATGCTGCCGGCTTCGGCAATGACGCTCTCGCCCGGGTCCAGCTCGATTTCGACATACTGCATCTCCGAGCCCTCGATCCGGTAATCAATCTCATGCGCGTTCATGAATAACCTCCCCTGCTGGATAAGTAATACGCAGCAAGCCCGCCGCTTGCTTGGCGCGCGCCCGCGCTTCGTCCACCTGCTCCGCGGAGGCCAGCGCGACGGCCATTCGGCGGCCCGGCTTTGTCTCCGGCTTGCCGAACACGCGCACCTGCGTATCCGGCAGCGCCAGCGCTTCCTCCAGGCCGCCGATGCGGAAATCCGCGCTGTCGCGGTCCGCCTTCAGCGTGTAGGACGCCCCCGGCGTCAGCACCCGCACGCCCGGGACGGGGAAGCCCAAAATCGCGCGGACATGCAGCGCAAACTCGGACAAATCCTGCGTCACCATCGTCACCATGCCCGTATCATGCGGCCGCGGACTGACTTCGCTGAAGTACACCTTGTCCGGCGCAAGGAACAGCTCCACCCCGTAGGTGCCGTAGCCGCCCAGCGCTTCCGTAATCGCCCCGGCAATTTGCTGCGCCTGCTCGATCTGCGCGGCACTCATCGCATGAGGCTGCCAGGACTCGATATAGTCGCCGTCCTTCTGAATATGCCCGATCGGGGCGCAATACGTCGTGCCGCTGACCGAACGCACCGTCAACAGCGTAATTTCGGATTCGAAATGGATAAATTCCTCCACGATCACCCTTGTCCGCTTAGCGCGGCCGCCCTCCATCGCGTAATTCCAGGAAGCCTCCACATCGTCCGGCTTGCGGCAAACGCTCTGGCCTTTGCCTGACGAGCTCATAATCGGCTTGATGACACAAGGCGTGCCGATGTCAGCGACTGCCGCCTGCAGCTCCTCCAGGCTGTCTGCAAACGCGTAGCGGGCCGTCCGCAAGCCGAGAATCTCCGCTGCCAGCCGCCGGATGCCTTCGCGATCCATCGTCAGCCGGGCCGCCGTAGCCGTCGGCACCACGCGGTAGCCCTCCGTCTCCAGCTCGACCAGCGTCTGGGTCGCAATCGCTTCGATCTCAGGTACGATCAGATCCGGACGCTCGGACTCGATCACACGCCGCAGCGCTTCCCCGTCGAGCATATCAATGACATGCGAGCGGTGAGCGACCTGCATCGCCGGGGCGTGAGGGTAGCGGTCCACCGCGATCGTTTCGATTCCGAGCCGTTGTGCTTCCAGCACAACCTCTTTACCCAGCTCGCCTGAACCGAGCAGAAGCATCTTCTGGGCTTGTCCTGTGTAGGGTGCTCCGTACATGAATCCAAATTCCTCCCGTCGGGTATGTTGCTGACTCCTACCGCATTTATACTGGATTTGTCCGGTTTTTTCAACCTGAAATGTCTGAAAGATGCCATGAAATTGCGTAAACTGGCTTTTTCGGGCGAAAACTACACCGATTGGCCCCATTCGGCTCACAAAAATCTTACTTTAACGAAGCTACTATGTTAAAATAGTTCCAGAAGAGGTGAGAGCAATGTCAGACCATCCACAGACGATGTGTCCAAGGTTTGAAGCGGCCTTTGAAATTTTGGGAAAACGCTGGACGGGACTCATTGTACGGGCGCTGCTGCAAGGCCCGCGGAGATTTAAGGATATTTCGGAGATGATTCCCGGGATGAGCGACCGTATGCTGGCCGAGCGGTTCAAGGAACTGGAGGCTGTCGGCGTGATCAGCCGGCATGTGTATCCGGAGACGCCGGTGCGGATTGAATATCAGTTAACTGAAAAAGGCAAGGCGCTGCAGCCCGTCATGGACGCTGTGCAGCATTGGGGAGAATCGTGGTGTATTCAGAAGTAACCGCGCTTCTTCCTTCTTCTTGATCCACACCCGTATCAGCAGATCAGGCTCTCGCCGGGCTTTCCGGCTCGGCGGAAGCCTGCTGTTTCCGGGCGACAGCCTGAACGGCAACAAGACGGGACCTGGGAGCCCCGCCGCAATACGCAAGTATGGCTGCCGATTGGCAGAATTGACGAAATCAGAGGCGCTGCGGGATCAACAACCGCTCCGGGACGTTTGGCGCGCCGGGCAAGCCAGCCGCATCGCCCGCAAAACAAGCTGATCCAGCTCCATGCTTTTGCTGACCACACTGGGATCGGTAAGCAGCAGACCTTGTTCGCTGACAAGCGCATTCAGGTCCTCGATACAGGCTTGAATTTGACGTTGCAAACGGACACTTGTTATGATCAAGGTAGCTTCCCCCTGTGCTGCCGGCGTTCGCGGTTACGAACCACGGTGCGGCTCCGATTGCGGTAAAGCTGCTGCTTCACCTGCTACGTCCAGTATACATGGTAATTATTTGAAAAGTTGCAGTCTGGAATTTAAGAATTATGAAGATTGCTAACCGATTCCTAATATTTTAATCGTTGAGGTGGCTATCTTGTCTACAATATTGCTGGTTGAAGATGATCATAGTATCGCAGATATGATGTCCATTTATTTAGGCGAGGAAGGCTACACCGTTCACCGTGCTGCGGATGGGCAAGAAGGCATCCGGTTGTTTAACCTGCATCAGCCCGATGTTATCATTCTTGACCTGATGCTTCCCGATCTGAACGGCATTGAGCTGTGCAAGCAGCTGCGCACCGTCTCCTCGGTCCCGGTCATGATCGTCTCCGCCAAAAACGAGGTCAGCGAACGGGTCAACGCCTTGATGAACGGCGCTGACGATTACTTGTGCAAGCCGTTCAGCATGCGCGAGCTGGCCGCCAGAACGACGGCGCTGCTGCGCCGCTCCGCCCTGACCCAGCAAACGAACCAGCCTGCCGCAAGCGAGCCGCCGGCAGAGGATACGCGCGACATCGTGCTGGATATGGAGAAGCGCTGCATTTACATCCACAAGCAGCCGATCGAAACGACGTATTCCGAGTTTGAAATTATGAAAAACTTCTGGCTCCACCCCGGCAAGGTGTACTCGCGCGAGGAATTGCTGAACAAAATCAGGGGCATTGATTCATTTGTCACCGAGCGGTCGGTGGACGTGCATATTACGAACCTGCGTAAAAAGGTAGAGGCCGAGCCGAAGGAGCCCAAGCATATCAAAACGGTGTGGGGCGTCGGCTATAAGTTCGAAATGTAACAGCAGCAGCATGTAAACGGTAGCAAAAGAAGCCTGCCCTCCTCATGACACTCATGGGAAGCGCAGGCTTCTTTTGCTGTCGGAATCGCGGCGCGATTAAATCGCTTTTCGAGCAAAGTAGGTCATCGAAACGGCCATAAACAGCGCAAAACCGCCCGCTATAATGAAAAGCAGCGTTTCCAGCGACACGTTAAACGCCCCGAATGCGCCGCTTTCACGCGGCACCATGGCCAGCATCGGCTGCGCCCAAGGATAATACGGGCCATAATCCGCCGAATTCGCAATCAGGATATTCGGAATGGTGAAGACAGCGTTGACAGCCAGCGGCGCGGCAAAGCTGGACCACGCGATGGAGACGCCAAGCTGCAGCGCGGCCAGCGGCAGGCAGGCCAGCCAGCCGCCCAGCACAGAGCGCAGCAGCGCTTCCCACGGAATGGGCGCCGGAAACCCCAGCGCCAGACCGCCGGTCAGCAGCAGCAGCAGGAACAGCAGTTGCGTCAGCGCGAGCAGCAGCGCGACAAAGCCAAGCTTGACCAGAAACACCCGGCTGCGGGTAACCGGGAGCGCCAGCATTTGCTTCCAGCCTCCGCCAATATGCTCATACCGGCATACGAGCGCCGCGAACACGCCGGTCAGCAGCGGCAAAAACAGCATCGCATGCAGCACCGACATCACGGCCAGCGTATGCATCCAGAGCGATTCGTCAGCCTCCTGCCCGTTGCCCGCAAAGCCGAGCGCCGCCGCCAGCAGCGGACTCGCCGCTGCAAGCAGCCAAAGGACGGTGCGGCGAAGCTTCAGCCACTCTGAGCGAATCATAGCCAGCATGCTACCTCACATCCTTTCGTACGTAATCAGCCAGGCCGAGCAGCAGCAGGACAAGGCCGCCCAGCAGGCCGTAAGCAACGGAGACACGCGGATCGTCAGCGGCATTTTGCAAATACGGCCATTTGTAAGGCATCCAGTCGCCGAAGCGCATCGAAAACATCGAAAACACAACGCCTGCAATACCGATGGTCAACGGCAGCGCCTGGTTCGCCATCGTCACGGACAGCCACACCTGCAGCGCAATAAACGGCACAATCGCCATATACGGGTAATACACAAGCTGCAGCAGCTCACGATAAGGAATGTCCGCAAGCGCAAAGCCGAGCAGCCCGCCGAGTACCACCGTCCCGGCGACGAGCAGCGTCGCCGAACAGCCAAGCAGCAGCAGGGTCAGCAGGAACTTGCCGAGAAAAACGTGGGCCTTCGTGACCGGCAGCGCCAGCGTCTGCTTCCAGGCGTTCATCTGATGCTCAATGCCTGCGGTCATGGACGCAATCAGCGTCAGTCCGATAAACAAGGTCGGCACAGCCAGCATCGCAATGTTGCCGATCAGGCCGCCCCACAGGTCCGACGCATAGCGCTTCACCAAATAGTCATAGCGGAGACCAAAGTTCGCCGCCTGCATGCCTAGCACGCCCAGCGGGCCCAGCACGATCAGAAACCAGATCAGCTTGCGGCGAATTTTCAGCAGCTCCACCGACAATACACGTCCGATCACAAGCTCCCCTCCCCGCCCGTCATATCAAGGAAGATGCTCTCCAGCGAAGCGTTCTCCGCCTCCACGCGGTAAATGTCGTAATCGTCGCGGACGAGGGTCGCTACAATCGACGCCACCGTCTGTTCCGAAGCGCCGCTTACGGTAAGCTGGCGGCGGTCCCAGTCCGCCTGGTAGCCTGCCGACAGCAGCAGCAGCCACGCCGCTTCAGGATTGCTGACAGCGAGCCGGATACGCGTCTGCGCCCGCTGCCGGAGCGTGTGGATCGAATCCTGGAAGATCAGCTTGCCCTTCGTAATGATGCCTACCTGTGTAGCCATCTGCTCGATCTCGGACAGCAGATGGCTGGAGACAAGGATAGTCATCCCTTGCTCGCGGGGCATCCGCTTGATCAGCTCGCGCATTTCCAAAATGCCCGCCGGATCAAGCCCATTGGTCGGCTCGTCGAGAATAAGCAGCTCCGGCTGGCCGAGCAGAGCCGTTGCGATGCCAAGCCGCTGCTTCATCCCGAGCGAGAAGCCTTTGACCGGACGCTGGGACTCGCTTGTCAGTCGGACGATGTCCAGTACCTCTCCGATCCGGGAAGGCGGCACACCCGGCAGCAGACGGCGGACCGTCTCTAAATTTTCCCGGGCGTTCAGGTGCCCGTAATACGAAGGGTATTCGACCAGTGAACCGACCTTGCGCAAGATCGCCAGCCGCTCGCTCCGCAGCTCCTTCCCGAAAATCCGGATCGCCCCGTGTGTAGGCTTCGCTAGCCCGAGCAGCAGGCGAATCGTCGTTGTCTTGCCCGCCCCGTTCGGACCGAGGAATCCGTAAATTTCACCTTGGCCAATCCGCAAGTTCAGATCGCTGACTGCGGCTTTGCCGCCCAACGTTTTCGTCAGCTTTTCCGTCTGCACCATCCATGTATGCATGTGCTCATCACCTCAGACCTATCGTAGCGTCCCAAGGTTAAAGCGACAGCAGGCCAACGGTTAAATTTCGTTTAAAAGAGCAGCTGGAGTCAGTCGGATGATCGTCTTGCCGTCGCTGTGCTCGACACGGCTGACAAGCTTCATTTCCTTGAGCATCAGCGCTATGATCGACAAACCCAGACCTGCGCCGCGCTCACCGGACTGTACATGCAGACCGGGCCCATGATCGGTAAGCTCAATCGTGCCGCCGGCCTCGCCGGTTACCCGCAGACCGATGTAACGGCCCGACTTTGCATGCCGCAGCACATTTTGCACGTAATTATCCAGCACCCGTTCCAGCCAGGCCGGATCTACCTCCCAGTACACCGCCGTTTCCGGCAAGTCCAGCTCCATCGTAAATTCGGCCTGCTCGAACACCGGGTACCAGCCTGCAAACGACGTACGCACAGCCCGCACCATGTCGACTGTCCGGGGATGATACGGATATTTGCCCGCCGACAGCAGCGAATACGAAAACAGGTTTTCGATCAGGCGGCTCACATGCTCGATCTTCCGCTCGATCAGCAGCGTCGATTCTATCCCCTTGTCGGACAACCGTTCGCTGCGCAGGCTGTACGCGTGTCCTTGAATTGTCGTGAGCGGCGTACGCAAATCATGCGACAGCTTGGCGATCAGATCGCGCCGCAGCTCCTCCTCCTCAGCCGCTCGCTTGCGGCCGTCCTCCAGCTTCTGCACCATCACGTTAAAGGTCAGCTCCAGCCGGCCGATTTCATCCTGCTGCCGCACCGGCAAAGGCCCCGGTATTCCGCTGGCCGACGATTGCGTCATCGCCGTCTGCAGCCGGACGAGCCTGCGCCGGATTTGGATAAAAAACACAAACGACACAAACAGGAAGCCGATCAGTATAAGCAGCGTTCCGGCAATTATCATCGTCCCATAGCCTTTCCACAAGCGTTGTCCCGGCGGCAAAATCAGCTCGCGCGGCAATTCCAGCACGATGAACCCCGCATCGTTTGAGCCGCCGATAAATGCGACAACCGTAAACGGATCGCCGTCAATCCGTTCCTTCATAAACTGCACGGTATATGCCGCGGACCAGCTTCGCGGCAGCGTCGACTGCTCCGGCAGCTGCAGCCGGGTTGCGCCGCCGCCGTCCACCCAAAACATCGACGCCTCCGGATAGCTGCCCTTCAGCTCCTGCAGCCGGGCGTCCACCTCCGCGTCGGAAGCGCCGCCGAGCCGGGCCGCCTCCCGATGCCACATTTGCTCCAGCTCCGAAGCATTCGAATACCGCTCATGCACAGCCGATTGCTCCTCAAGCCCGAATGTCTGCACGGAAATGGTCAGCAGCAGCGGCACCAGAATGAACGCAAGCGGCAGCAGCACGATAGCCGAGCAGACGATCAGCACATATTTTGACAGCAGTGAGCCGCGGAGCCGCAGCTTCATCCGGCCTGCCAGGCGCGTTTTCAGCTCTTCCTCCAGCGAGCGACTTGAGCGTGAGCTGTTCGTCCTCATCGCCGCACCCGATAACCGAGGCCGCGGATGGTCTCAATGATCGTGGGCTCACTCGGGTCCAGCTCAATCCGCTCCCGCAGGTAACGGATATGCACCATCACCGTTTTGTCGCCGTCCATATACGGCTCGCCCCAGACGGATTCATAAATTTGCTCCTTCGTCACAATCTGATTGCCATGCTTCAGGAAAAAAAGCAAAATTTGCAGCTGCTTCGCCGTCAGCGCAATTTCTTCCCCTGTCCGGTTGTCCACAACCGTCTGATGCACCGGCCTGACGGTCAGATGCCTGACCGCGATTTCCTCGCCAAAGCGATCCCCCGACCTGCGCAGCAGCACCTCCAGCCGGGCCGCCAGCTCATCCGGATGAAACGGCTTGGTCATATAATCATCAGCAAAACTCAAGCCCTGCAGCTTGTCATCCACCGCGCTGAGCGCAGACAGCATCAGGATCGGCACACGCGGCGCCTCCCGCTTTAGCCTTTGACCGACCGAAAAGCCGTCCAGACCAGGCAGCATCACATCAAGGATCACGACATCCGCCTGCTTGATAAGCTCAACGGCTCCCTGGCCCGCGGTCAGCCAATGCACGCTATAGCCGCGTCTCTCCAGATCATGCTTGACCCACTCCCCGATCTCCCGATCGTCCTCAATGTACAGAATTGTTTTCATTCACAGCAGCTCCATCGTCCATAGGATTGCGTTTTGTTCCTTACATTTTAGGCGATAGCCGGGCGGATCGGAAGTTAAAATTCGTTTAAAACGGTCAGCCTGCCTGGCGGATACGTGATTCCCGGCACATTCCGGCGCCATCAGGCAATAAGGAGTCAGGTTCCCTGTACCATTAAAAAAACTCTTCAGGAGCAAGTCCTGAAGAGTGGTTAGCCTTGATTTGCCTGTGACTGCCTGAACCGGAATTGCGTTCTGCGGTTAACGCGAAGCTGGAGCCCGCTGCTGATCCGGATCACTTGCGGGTATTGGCATTGTCGGGAAAAACATGCTGAATCATCGTGTTAAATTCGCTCATATACGGCGTCAGGCCGCCGGGCCGCTGCTCCTCCTCCGCGTACAGACGCACCCGCTGCACGAAATTCGGATTGGCCGACACGTACACATCCTGAATCTGGGTCGTCACCTGCGACAGCACCAGCTTGCGAATTTCATCCGCCTTGCTGTGCCCAAGACCTCCGTGCTCCGTCCAGGAGAGGCGCAGCGGCGATCCGACGGCAAACAGGCCGGCTCCGCCTTGCGCCGTGATCCGGTGCTGCTTCGTGTCCGGATTCGCTTCCTGGTCCGGCTGGTGGCCGTCCATGACGATCGCCACATAAGCATGGACGTCCGTCAGCAGCACCTGTGCAGCCTGAATACCCGGCAGGTCGGCAATACGGGCGGCCAGACCCGGGTCAAAGGCCATCGTGTTCGCCAAATGGCGGTTCGTCATATCCAGCTGTACCCGGCCGGTTCGCTCAGGCCCCTTGTTCTGTTCCTGCTCCGCGATCCACCGGTCCTTGACGCCAAGCGAAGGGTCCTCATTGTTGCGCGAATCGCGGTCATACAGCGCCTGCTGGCGATGATCGAGCAGTCCGGACCCGCCTCCGGCAGACGACTGGCTTGTAGCGCCGCCGCTTCCCGCACAGCCCGCCAGCAGCAGGCTGGCGGCAACAGCCGCCCCTGCGCCCTGCAGCATCCGACCCCAAACGTTAAGCTTCATCCTGCATTTCCTCCTGTCGCTCCTGCCCTGAGGAGACTTCAGGCTTAGGATGAATCACAGAGGGAAATTTATACGCGACAGGATGACGTGTCCTGAAGTTTTCCCGCTCCTTGCGCTCCGCCCGTCAGCTTTCGCCGGACTCGGCTTCCAGACGCCGCAGCAGACGCTCGACCGCTTCCTCGGACAAATCCCCCTGCGCTTTAAACTTGGCCAGCTCTTCCATAATCTGCTGCCCGAGCGCTTCATAGTCGCCCTCTGCTTCCGCATAGGTCGGATCAAACCAGACGTAATCGCCATCCGGGCCGTTGCGCAAAAACGGCTTATGCCAATGCTCCGGGTACGTATACGGCTGCTCGCCGAACAGCATGCCGAGCACATCGTCCGATTCCAGCGGCAGCAGCTGATGGAATACTTCCTCCTGTCCGTCCGTACCGATGCCGCTCACATTGCGATGAAGATACGCATAATGCAAATAATGCTCGCCGGTCACGCGGTCCTTGCCGATTTCATACAGCTCCAGTCCATCCTCGCGCAGCGACCGGACCGTCTCCAGCCGCTCCTGCATCATCTCGGAAGCGATCCGCTTCCAGGCCGTCCAGGACAGCTCCGTTTTCTGTTCCATTGACCGCTCACGACTCCCTTCGACTCAGCTTTTTTCCATCGACGGCTCGTCCGTCAGCTTCAGCGCGCGACGCGGCAGCCTCCACCTCCGGACTACAGACAGCATCCGCAGCCCGACGACGACGACAAACAGCACCAGCAGCTGCCAGGAGCCTTGTACCCAGCCCAAGCCGATCAGCAAGCCTGCCAGCATCGCCCAGACGGCGTAAATTTCGTCGCGCAGCACAAGCGGCTTACGTCCGGCCAGCACGTCACGGATCATCCCGCCGCCAATGCCCGTCAGCATCGCCGCCACCATGACGGCCGAGATCGGCACATTCATTTGCTTGGCGTACAAGGCCCCCTGAATCGCAAACGCCGCCAGGCCGATCGCATCAAACAAGGATTCCCACGTCTTCCAGCGGCGAATCCAGCTGACCGGCACGATAAATACAAGAAATGCAGCGACCAGCGCGGTCTTGAATAAATTGCCTTGCTCCCATAGCGTCGTAACCGGGATGCCGATTAATACATTACGAACGACCCCGCCGCCAAATGCGGTGACGAGGGCCAGGACGAACACGCCGAGAATATCGTACTCTTCTTCCATCGCGACAACAGCCCCCGAGATGGCAAACGCAATGGTGCCAATCATGCTGAATAGCTGTAAGTTCAATTGAAGCAGTTCGTCCATGCGTCTAGTCCAAACTCCAATCCAGCGTAACCAGCTGCCCGGTGCGCGACGATTCGTAGATTGCTTCCAGCACGAGACTGTTCGCCAGTCCCGACATCGCAGACGTCATCGGCTCGCGGTTGTCGCGGACGCATTCCAGGAAATGAGTCGTCATCCGCAGCCGCGCGCCGTTATCGCCTGCCGGCGTCGTCAGCGCCACATCCGCCGTCCGGTCAAACAGCTCCGTATGCAGCGTCCCTGTGTGCGGGTTCAGCGAGGCGCCGCCCTGTGTGCCCATCAGATGAACGTACGGGCCGTTGTCCAGGAAGGACGTATGCGCCGCCCAGCTCACATCCAGCGTAATGGTGCTGCCATTATCCAGCTTGATCAGCGCGGAGGCGAGATCCTCCACATCGTAGACGCCGTTCCAGTCCGGCTTGCCCCAGGTGCCAATTCCTTTTTTATGCGGCCCAAACTCCGCGTAGGTCGAGCCAAACACCGACACCGGCTTCGGACTTCCCATAAAGTGCAGCGTCAGATCCAGCATATGTACCCCGATATCAATCAGCGGACCGCCGCCCGCCTTATTCATTTGCGTAAACCAGGTGCCCCAGCCCGGAATGCCCTTGCGGCGCAGCCAGCCGGTCTTGGCGTTATAAATATGGCCCAGCGCGCCCTTATCGATCTGCTCCTTCGCTTGCAGGTAAACCGACTCCCACCGGTATTGATGCGACATCATCAGCACCTTGCCGGATTTGAGGTGCGCCTTGACAATTTGCTTGGCCGCCGCCGCATTCAGCGCCATTGGCTTCTCCAGCAGCACATGCTTGCCCGCCTCCAGCGCTTCGATGGCAATCGGCGCGTGGGCGTCATTCGGAACCGCGATGACGACCGCGTCGATTTGCGGATCAGCCAGCAGCTCTTGATAAGTCGTATGCACCTTCGGAATGCCGTGCTGCTGCGCCCGCTCCAGCGCCAGCGGCTGAAACACGTCGGTTACTGCAGCGACAACCGCGCCCGCCGCCTGAAATCCTTTGATATGCTCATTGCCGATGCCGCCGGCACCAATAATGCCGACTTGAATGTGATCATTTGCAGCCATCGCGTCTGCCCCCGTTCGTTCAGTTGGTGATGCAAAATTGGATTGAACAGCCTGAATTTCGTACCTAACTATAGCACAGGATGCTAGAGAATGCCCATATCTTTTGCTTTCTGCGCCGCTTCCTTGCTGCTCTTGCCGCCGAGCTTCTTGAGGATGTTGCCGACATGCACCTTGACCGTACGAATGGATACGACAAACGTCTCGGCAATTTGCGTCTGGGTGTATCCTTTCTCAATAAGATCCAGCACCTGGATTTCGGTCGGCGTCAGCAGCTCCCGCAGCTCGCGTGCCCGAACGTCCTGCTCCAGCTGCTTGAGCCGTCGAAATTCCTCGCGCATCTGCTCCGCTACGCTGGGATGAATGGCGCTGCGATTCGCATAAGCGCTGCGGATCAGCCGCGGGATGTCCGTGAAATCCGATTTTACCATATAATCGACGGCCCCCGCCTTGAACGCCTCGAAAATCAGTTCCTTCTCTTCCATCGAAGACAGCATAATCACGCGCGCTCCGCTGCATTTGACAATTTCGGCCGCCGCCCACAAGCCCTCGGGATTGTCGGACATCATAATGTCCATCAGCACGACATCCGCCTCAAGCTGCTCAAGCAGCCGTACCGCTTCAACGCCGCCGGAGGCGGTCCCGACGATGTCCAGGTCCTTTTCCCTGCGCAAATAGCTTTTCAGCCCGGCCAGCCATTCCGGGTCATCCTCCACGATCACCACGCGGATCGCCTGCTGCTGGTCCATACTTGCTCATCCCCTCTCCGGCGGCTGCTCCGCCTGCTCATCGGTTGGCTTGAACGCATCCGCCTGACGGCTCGTACCGGTCCTGGGCTTTGGAAATTGCATGAATACACTTGTACCCGCCCCCGGCTTGCTGTGGATCGTAATCGTCCCCTTATGCTTCTGCACAACCGTGTGGCAATAGGACAAGCCGAGCCCGAAGTTCATTTTTTTGCCGCTTTTGGTTGAATAAAACGGATCAAACACCCGCTTGAGCTGCTGCTTCTCCATCCCGTGTCCGCTGTCCTTGATCTCGACCACAATTTTGCGCTTCGTTTCGGAAATCGCGACGGCCAGCTCGCCGCCCTGCGGCATCGCTTCCAGCGCATTTTTCAGCACATTGGTCCACACCTCGCCAAGCTGGACGCGGTCCCCCGCGAGCAATCCCCCGTAGGCGTACCGCTCGCTTACTGCAACATGCTGCAAGTTAGGCGCCAGCATATCCAGACATTCCTTCATCAGCCTGGCAGGCTCAAGCTCCTCGATGCGCAGCACCGCCTCCTGGGTTTGCCCCTGAATGCGGTAGATCATGTCATAAATATGCTGGGAGGCGCGCATAATGACCTCGACATCGCGGGTTAGCTCCTCCGGAGTCGTCAAGCCGTCCTCCGCATCCGATTTGATCTTTTCGCCGAACAGCCGAATTTTTCCGACATCGTTTTTAATCGCATGGTTCAGGATCGACGTCCCCGATGTAATCGCACGCAGCGTATAATCGAGCTTCTGATTCTGGATCGAAATTTGCAGCCCCATAAATCCGTACCGAAAGCTGGAGCCGACGATCACGGCAATCGTAAAGGCAATAACCACGGTGTTGTACCGCCACCACTCGTAAACGCCGAAAAACGTCGGCAGCAAGTACAACGTAAACGTTGCAAACAGCAAGGTCGGCACCGCTGCCGCAGTAACCAGCAGCCGGTTGCGGCGCAAAAACGAGTTGCGCTCCCGCAGCGTCACCGACAGCAGCAGCCCGATGCCTGCGAGCATGTACGGCGTCGCCCATGCGGTCACGTAGCCGTAAGGAATCGGTTCGCCCGGCTTCGTGTCAAACAGCAGCGAGCCCGCTACAGGCGCAAGCAGCAGCCACGGCAGCCAGCGGCCTCTGCGCCAGAGCGGGTAGTTCGGGTGATACACCAGCGCAAACATCAGAAACGTATACGGAAGCCCGTAATAACAAAGCAGCGATGCAGCCCGCTCCGCATAAGCCAGCAGCCGCACGGACGAATCACTCAGCCAGCCTTGCTCCGCAAGAGCGGGATTAATTTGCTCCGCAATGACGGCCGAGAGCCCGCCGGAGCCTCCGGTGAAGGCAATGCTGCTGATCCAGCGGGTCGTCAGCCGCTTCGGATCCGTCACGATCAGCAGCAGGCCTATCGTCCATAGGCCAACGAGCACAAAGAGCATAACCGATCACTTCCGTCTCTAGGTATAGGCCGCCCGCAGCTTGTCCAGCTCCTCCTGGCCGCGCTGCGCCCAGCGGCGCAGCCGGTCCAGCCGTACGTATTCGTCCTCCAGCGCCTGCAGCAGCGACGTGCGGTAATCCGGAACGGCGCCGTAATACGGCGACACCGTCTGCGGCGGCATCAGGGCGATTTCCTGGTAGGCAAGCGCCCTGCGTTCGTGGAAAAACGGCACGTCCGGGTCCATCGGATTGTGCAGGTCTCCTTGCGTCGGATGCGAGGCTACAGCCAAAATGCGGACGGCCAGCTTGCCGCTGTTCATCAGCTCGACAATTTCGCCGATATATTCTCCGGTTTTATAGGCCGCCTTGACGATCTGGCCTGGATTCCATGCTTGGGTTGACAAATGGTTCACTCCTTCGTAGATGGTCGTTCACCGCGAGGCAAGCCATTCGCGCAGCGCAGGCACGCCCTCCATGCGGTAACGCTTACGTAATACACGGCCGTGCCGCGTTTCCACGAGACAGGGCACGCTTTCGATGCGCCATTGCCGGGTCAGCTCCCGGCATAAATTAATGTCCGCGATCCCGAGCCGAAGCTGCGGGTCCATAACCGCGATGATGTCCAGCATTCGTCTGGCGGCCTGGCACGTTCCGCAAAACGGCGTATACAGCAGCACGTACCGCGGGCCCTCCTTATGCTCGTTCAAGCTGAGCAAGCGGTCATGGCCGAGCAGGTCCCGCTCCGTCCATTCAGGCAATTTCAAGCGGAGCCCCTCCTTCTGCATGGATCATGATGGATTGGTAGTTGCTTCCCGGTAGAGAAATCCGGTATGATGGTACCATATTGACGTACAGGCAGGTGTGAATTCATGTCAGAGACGAATCAACCGGAACAACCGCGCAAGATCAGCTTGGCTGAGGCGATGAAGCAAAAGCTCGCTCAGAAGAAGCAGGAGCAAGCCGATGCCAAAAACAATCCGCAGCTGCGGGCAGGCAGCGATGCAACCATGCGCAGCCAAAATAACAAGAAGCCGAACAATCAGCGTCGCCGTACCGGTGGAAGCTAATCGGCCGCAGGTGCGAAAGAAGGATGAGCGCTTCCCTTACGGGGAGCCGCTCATCCTTTTTCTTGTTGCCAGACGGCCCCGTTGTCGCTCGCTGCGCTTACGCGTACGCAAGCTCCCGCTGGCGCTTGATATCTTCATTTTCCAAAAACTCGTCGTAGCTGATGACCTTGTCGATCAAGCCGGTCGGCGTCAGCTCGATGATGCGGTTCGCTACCGTCTGCACGAACTGATGGTCATGGGATACAAACAGCATCGTGCCGTCGAAGTCCATCATCCCGTTATTCAGCGCCGTAATCGACTCCAGATCCAAGTGGTTCGTCGGCTCGTCAAGCAGCAGCACGTTTGCGCCGCTCATCATCATCTTGGACAGCATGCAGCGCACCTTCTCGCCCCCGGACAGCACGCTCGCCTTCTTGAGCGCTTCCTCGCCGGAGAACAGCATCCGGCCCAGGAAGCCGCGCAAGTACGACTCATCCTGATCCTTCGAGAACGGACGCAGCCAATCGACAAGACTGACGTCGTCCTGGAAGTACGCGGAGTTGTCTTTCGGGAAATACGCCTGCGACGTCGTAATGCCCCAGCTGAATTCACCGGAATCGGCTTCGATTTCGCCCATCAAAATCTGGAACAAGGTCGTCTTGGCGATGCCGTTTGGTCCGACGAGCGCGATCTTGTCGCCCTTGTTGATCGTCAGGGAAATATCGTTGATGACCTTCTGTCCGTCAATCGTTTTGCTCAGCCGCTCGATCGTCAGCAATTGCTTGCCTGCTTCACGCTCCGGCGTAAACTTGATAAACGGATATTTGCGGGTGGACGGCTTGATATCCTCCAGCTGCAGCTTCTCCAACGTTTTTTTCCGGGAGGTCGCCTGCTTTGACTTGGAGGCGTTGGCGCTGAACCGGCGAATAAATTCCTCCAGCTCCTTGCGCTTCTCCTCGGTCTTCTTGTTTTGCTCGCGTACGAGCTTGAGCGCCAATTGGCTGGACTCGTACCAGAAGTCGTAGTTGCCCACGTACAGCTGCAGCTTGCTGAAATCAATATCCGCGATATGCGTACATACCTGGTTCAGGAAGTGACGGTCATGGGACACGACGATAACCGTGCCTTCGTAGCGGGACAGGAAGTTTTCCAGCCAGCGCACCGATTCAATATCCAGATGGTTGGTCGGCTCATCGAGCAGCAGGATGTTCGGATTGCCAAACAACGCCTGCGCCAGCAATACGCGAACCTTCTCGTTGCCGTCCAGCTCCTTCATCTTCAGATCATGCTGATCCTTCACAATGCCAAGCCCGATCAGCAATTCAGCCGCATCCGACTCCGCCTGCCAGCCGTCCAGGTCCTGGAACTCGCCCTCCAGCTCAGCCGCCTTCATCCCGTCTTCTTCGGAAAAATCGGCCTTCGCATACAGCGCATCTTTTTCCTCCATGATCTGGAACAAACGCGCATGCCCTTTGATGACCGTTTTGAGCACTTCAATTTCATCGTATTCGTAGTGGTTTTGCTTCAGGACGGCCATTCGCTCGCCCGGCGTGATGCTGACCTCTCCCTTGTTCGGCTCCAGCTCACCGGCCAAAATTTTCAGGAAGGTCGACTTGCCTGCGCCGTTGGCGCCGATCAGGCCGTAGCAGTTGCCTGGCGTAAACTTGATGTTGACGTCCTCGAACAACGCCCGTTTGCCGTATCGTAAGGTGACATCGGTTACCGTAATCATATGTGCTGACCCACTTTCAGTTATAGACTGAGGCGGCGTTCTAACATCCAACCGCTTCCAAACGTTAATTATAGCATATTCAGCGCGTGTTTCCCACGGAAATGTTAGCGCCGCCGCGTTATTTTGCGTTGGCGATGCTCTCGACCAGCTCGGACAGCTCCGACCAGCGCTCCATCGCCTGCTCCAGCTGCTCGCCAAGCGTTTGCTCCTCGCGGAACAGCTCCTGTACCTTGCCGTAATTGCTGCCTGCCTGCTCAATCTGGCGCTTGATCTCGGCGAGCCTGTCCTCCATCGCCGCGATCCGGCCTTCGATTTCGTCCCATTCCTTCTGCTCCTTGAAGGACAGCTTGCGGGGACGCTTGCTTTCGGCCGGAGCCGCAGCGGCCTGGCTTCCCGCAGCCGTCACCGCCGCGCCCTTGGCTGCGGCTGCCGCCTCCGTCTCCTGCTGGCGCTCGATTTTCGCCTTCTCCAGGTATTCGGTATAGTTGCCATGAAACTTGCGCACCTGGCCCGCCCCTTCGAACACAAACAGATGCTCCGCCGTCCGGTCCAGGAAGTAGCGGTCATGGGATACCGTGACGACGACGCCGGGAAAGTCCTCCAAATATTCTTCCAGAATCGTCAGCGTCTGAATATCCAGATCATTCGTCGGCTCGTCCAGCAGCAGCACGTTCGGTTCGCCCATCAGCGTCCGCAGCAAATACAGTCTGCGGCGTTCGCCGCCGGACAGCTTGCCGATCGGCGTCCACTGCTGCGATGGCGTAAACAGAAAGCGCTCCAGCATCTGCGCCGCCGTAATTGCCTCGCCGCTCGCTGTACGGATCACTTCAGCCGCTTCCTTGATGTATTCAATGGCCCGCTGCTTCTCATCCATCTCGGCATTTTCCTGCGTATAATAAGCGAGCTTGACCGTTGTGCCGACGTCGATCTGACCTTCGTCAGGAATTATTCGTCCGGCCAGCATGTTCAGCAGCGTCGACTTGCCGGAGCCGTTCGGACCAATGATGCCAATCCGGTCCTCGGGCAGCACGATGTAGCTGAAATCGCGGATCAGCCGGCGCTCGCCATACGATTTGCCGACATCCTCCAGCTCCATAATTTTTTTGCCGAGCCGGCTCGCGCCCAGAGACATGTCCAGTTGGCCCGCCGGTCCGTTTACCTTGCGGTCGCGCAGCTCGGTGACGCGGTCGATCCGCGCCTTCTGCTTCGTCGTACGAGCCTTCGCGCCGCGGCGGAGCCAGGCCAGCTCCCGGCGCAGCAAATTTTGCCGCTTGTCCTCCATCGACGCCTCGCGCTCCATCCGCTCCGCCTTTTTCTCCAGGAAGGACGCGTAGTTGCCGTCATAGCTGTACAGCTTCCCGTGATCCAGCTCAAACATCCGGTTCGTCACGCGGTCGAGGAAGTAGCGGTCATGCGTGACCAGCAGCAGCGCGCCCTTCCAGGCGCTCAGGAAGCCCTCCAGCCATTCGACCGTCTCATGGTCGATATGGTTGGTCGGCTCATCCAGAATGAGCAGATCGGCTGGCTGGATAAGCACGCGCGCCATGGCCACCCGTTTGCGCTGTCCGCCGGACAGCTCGCCGACCCGCTGGCTGAAGTCCCGGATGCCGAGCTTTGACAGCACGGTTTTCGCCGTCGTCTGCGCCTCCCAGGCGCCGGTGGCGTCCATCCGCGACTGCGCCGCAAACAGGCGGGATTGCCGCTTCTCGTCCTCCGGCGCAAGCTGCAGCTCCGCCAGCGCTCCCTCGTAGTCGCGCAGCGCCTGCATCAGCGGGGTGTCGCCATGGAACACCTGTTCCAGCACGGTGGAGTCGAGATCAAATTCCGGCTGCTGCGGCAAATATTCAACATGAAAATGATTGGCGTGCGTCAGCCTGCCCCGCTCCGTCGGCTCCAAACCGGCCATCACCCGCAGCAGGGTCGATTTCCCCGTGCCGTTCACGCCAACAAGGCCGATGCGTTCCCTTTCGTTAATCTGGAAGGCGATGCCGTCGAACAGCACCTTCTCCCCGTAGCTTTTAACCAAATCCTCCACCGACAAGATATTCATCGGGCAGCTCCTCTCTCTACATCGGGTGCTCAGCTTTGTGATTGGATTGCGGCTCAGGCGTAGCGGTCCGCGGGCTCCTGAACGTAGGCTGCCAGCAGCGCCGCCGTCTGGACAATCGCCTGCCGGTGCGTGCGCTCCATCGCATGGGACGCATGAACGCCGGGGCCAATCAGCGCAGCCCGGATATTACGGCCGCCGCGCAGCGCCGCCGAGGCGTCTGAGCCATACTGCGGATATACATCCACGGCGTAAGACAAGCCGTCCCGCTTCGCCAGCTCGATCAGCCGGGTTGTCATCGCATAATCATAGGGACCGGATGAGTCCTTGGCGCAGATGGATACGTCAAATTCCGTACACGACAAATCGTCGCCCATCGCGCCCATATCGACAGCAAGCAGCTCGCTGAGCTCATCCGGCAGCCAGGCCGCCCCGTGGCCGACCTCCTCGTAGGTGCTGAATACGAGCTGCAGCGGCCGGGCCGGTACGGTTCCCGTGCGCTTCAGCCATTCCAGCAGGCCGAAAACGGCCGCCACGCCCGCTTTATCGTCCAGATGCCGCGACTTGATAAATCCGTTCGTCAGCATCTGCACCCGCGGGTCAAAGGAAATAAAGTCGCCCGGCCCGATGCCAAGCGCGCTGACATCCGCAGCGGACTTGACCGGCTCGTCCAGCCGCACCTCCATCACAGCCTCCTCGCGCTTCAGCTCGCGAGCATCGGCATACACATGCACGGACGGCTTCGTCGTCATGATCGTCCCGGTAAACGAGCGTCCGTCCCGGGCGTGCACGACGACATATTCATTTTCCACCGAACCAAGCATGTAGCCGCCGATCAGCGTAAAGCGCAGCGTGCCGCCCGGCTTGACTGCCCGCACCATCGCGCCGAGCGTATCGACATGGGCGCTCACCCCAATCGCGGGTCCCGTCTCCCTGCCGTTCACTCGGAGGATGCCGTTGCCCTTGGGCGTAAGCGCCAGCGGAAATCCAAGCGCTGCCGCCTCCTGGCGCAGCACCTCCATAATCGTCCGGCAATAGCCGGTCGGACTCGGCGTTTCAAGCAGCCTGCTCAGCAGCCGCGCCATGTAGCCTTCATCCATTGTTGCTGCCATCGTCGCTACCTCCCTAATTTGATTCGTTGTTTGATTTCGTGTAAGCTGTGGAATGGAATTACATCCGGGCGATTCCCAGCCCTTACCAGGAGGAACTAACCATGTCAACTGAAGCTCATGCCTTGCCGCCCAAAACCTGTACCATCGACCGCATGATCACCGTCGAAGCCGATATCGAGCTGGTGCTGAGCGGTCGCAAAACCGCAACCCGCCGCAACGGCCGTTACGCAGATCCCGGCGAAATTATGGAGCTGCGCGGCCAGCGCTTCGAGGTAACGCGGGTATACCCGCAGTCGCTCGGCGAGCTGACGGACGAGAACATCCAGTCTGAAGGCTACCCGAATGTGGAGGCGTACAAAACGTACATCATGTCCATGCACGCGGGGATGCCTTGGCTGCCGCAGATGAAGGTATGGGTGCACGAATTCCGCGCCCTGTAGACCAGCGTCAGCATTTTGCAGTCGCTTAAATGCAAACAGTGCAGCGGGACAAGCCGCCAGCCCCGGCTCGCGCCGGAGCGGATGCGGCCCGCCCGCTACACTTGTTCACCTGCCCATTTTCCTCTGGAGGTCACAGCACTTATGTATACTTGGCTTGTCTATATTCACGTAGTCAGCGCGATGGTGTCCATCGGACCTTTTTTCGTGCTGATGCCTATGCTCCGCAAGCTGCGGACAGCGGAGGGTGAGCGGCTTGACGTGTACCTCGACTCGTTTTCATTTGTCGTGCGTCTGTCCAAGCATACCGGTCACGTTCTGGTCGCCTCCGGCCTGCTGCTGATGTGGATCGGCGGCTATCCGTGGACGACGCCCTGGATTTTCGGCACCTTTGTCGTGCTGTTTGCGTCGCTGCTCTTTATGGCCCGCGCGTTTTCGCCCACGATCCGCCGCTTTCGCCTGCCGGACCACGACCGGGCTGCCCTTGTGCGCAAGCTGAGCCGTTCCCTTTATTTGTACTTGCTCGTGCTGTTTGTGATGCTCGGCCTGATGGTCATGAAGCCCGCTTTATGGTAGACGGCGCCACAGCCGGGAACCGGCGGGGCCGGACGCGCCGCCTGGGCGGACGAATGGCTTATGCCGCCTGGTTGTCTTGCTGTCTGGCCGTCAGGCGGAGCTTGACCCGCAGGTTAGCTGCGGATCAGCCCTGCCCTCTCCTGCTGCATCAGCTTTCGAAATCAACCACCAGACTTGTTCCGTCCAGCACCTGCTTCATATGAGCCTTAACCTCGACATGCACCGGGTGGTTGTCATAGACGGACAAGTCCGCCAGCGAGTCAAACCGCGTAATCAAGGCGATGTCGTAAGAACGCTCCGAGTGCAGCACATCCAGCCCGACCTCAATGTGACGCAGCACCTCGATTTTGCCTTCCATATTGCGCAGCACATCCGCTGTCGCTTCAATCGCTTCCGGGCTGCGATCCTTTAATTTGAAAAATACAACATGAGTCAGCATCCGCTTCCAGCTCCCTTGGCTCGCTTGTGTTATTTGCCTGCCGCGGCAATCGACCATTCCTCGACATTCCATACCTTTGTAACCCAATCCTCGTAGAAATCCGGTTCGTGGCACACAAGGATGACGGTTCCTTTAAATTCCCTCAACGCGCGCTTCAGCTCGTCCTTCGCCGCCACGTCCAGATGGTTCGTCGGCTCATCGAAGGCGATCCAGTTGCTCTCGCGCATCTGCAGCTTGCACAGCCGCACCTTCGCCTGCTCGCCCCCGCTCAGACTGCTGATCGGACGTGTAATATGCTCGTTTTTCAACCCGCAGCGCGCGAGCGCCGCCCGCACCTCATGCTGGTTCATGTGGGAAAACTCATTCCATACATCGTCGATCGGCGTCAAATTCGGCGCTTTGACCTCCTGCTGGAAGTAGGAAGGGTACAGGAAATCGCCGAGATACGTTTTCCCGCTGTACGCCGGAATCAGACCAAGAATCGTCTTGAGCAGCGTGGATTTGCCGACGCCGTTGCAGCCGACAACCGCAATTTTATCACCGCGCTCCACCGTTACATTCATCGCAGGAAGCAGCGCATGCCCGTAGCCGATCTCCAAATCCTTACCTTCAAATACGAGACGTCCGCTCGCCCGCGCTTCCTTGAAGCCGAAGGTCGGCTTCATCGCCTCCTCCGGACGATCAATGCGCTCGATGCGCTCCAGCTGCTTCTGGCGGCTCTTCGCCCGACCGGACGTCGAATACCGCGCCTTGTTGCGCTGGATAAAATCTTCCTGCTTCTTGATAAATTCCTGCTGCTTCTCATAGGCGTCGATATGCTGCTGCTTGTTCATATCCGCCATTTGCAGGAACCGCTCATAGTTGGCCGTGTAGCGCGTCAGCTTGGCAAATTCCAGATGGTAGACGACGCTGACGACTTTATCCATAAATTCCGTATCATGCGAGATCAGCATGAACGCATACGGATAGTTTTGCAAATAGGTGGTCAGCCAGTCGATATGCTCCACATCGAGGTAGTTGGTCGGCTCGTCAAGCAGCAGCACCGTCGGCTGCTCCAGCAGCAGCTTCGCCAGCAGCACCTTCGTCCGCTGTCCGCCGGACAGCTGCGCGACATCGCGGTCCAGCCCGACCGCAGCAAGCCCGAGACCGTTCGCCATCTCCTCCACCTTGATATCCAGCAAATAAAATCCGCTGTTTTCGAGACGGTCCTGAATTTCGCCCATCTCCTCCAGCAGCTTCTCCAGCTTATCCGGATCGGCGTCGCCCATCTGCTCGGCAATCCCGTTCATTTCCTTCTCCAGCTCAAACAGCGGCAGGAACGCATCCTGCAGCACCTCGCGCACCGTCTTGCCGGGCGTCAGCTTCGTGTGCTGGTCCAAGTATCCATAGTGAACCTTGGGCGTCCATTCCACCTTGCCCGAATCCCGTACCAGCTGGCCGGTCAAAATGTTCATCAGCGTCGACTTGCCGACACCGTTCGCCCCGACCAAACCGACATGCTCGCCAGGCAGCAAACGGAAGGAAACGTTTTTGAAAAGCACGCGTCCGCCGAAGCTGTGGCTCAAATCCTCAACCGTTAACAAACTCATGGAAGTTCCGATTCTCCTTACTTACGCTAAGATTGACAATTCATTATAGCATTTCCCGCCTGCGCGAATCCAGAGAGCACGCAAAAAGAGCTGCGTCGCTGCCCGTCCGCACAGCCGAATACAAAGCTTGCCTCGCAGGGCGCAGGCTTATTTCTTCATCCCGCCCGGCTTTGCGGCCGGGCTGGCGGGCAGCGCCGGCCGCAGGCGGAGCAGCCGGTGCGAGATCAACGCAAGCCGCGTCTGCAGGCGGCTCCACCCTGTCTGGCCCCGATCCCGCGGCCGCAGCGCGATGACGCTGATGTTATCGGGCGCAGCGCCTTCCAGCGTCATGGACAGCAAGCTGTCGCAGATCGTCTGCACGTCGCCGCTGCCGTTGTTGCCCTCCAGCAGCAGCTGCGACATGACCGTTTCCGTCAGCGGCCCATGCAGCCCGTCGCTGGACAACACAAATAACGTCAGCGGATCATACATGCCGCAGCGGACGTCCACCCGCACCCGGCCCGCCATCCCGAGATACCGGAGCAGCACATGCCGCTTCGGATGCCGGTCTGCCGTAGCGGCAGACATCAGCCCAAGCCTGACCTGACGCCCGACCCAGCTATGATCCCGGGTCAGCCGGGAGATGCGGCTCTTCCGGCGGCCCAGCCTGTACACGCGGCAATCGCCGATATGGAAAACCCAGTATACCGAATCGACCAGCACCAGCAGCGTCAGCGTTGTTCCCTGTCTCTGTCCGGCGCTGCGTCCTTGCCCGCGCAGCGCCTCCTGAATGCGGCCGATTTGCCGCAGCGCGGACGACTCCAGCGCGTCCCAGCGGTTCCGCTGCCCGAGCAGCTGCGGCAGTTCCTCCTCCAGCCAGGCCCGCAGCCGGTCCAGCGCCTCGTCAGCCGCTTTTCCGCCGTCGGCCAGACCGCCCATCCCATCCGCCAGCGCCGCTACGGCATACGGCTGACCTTGCTCCGTCAGCCCCATGCGCAGCAAGGAGCGGTCATCATTAAAGGCGCGCTGCCAGCCGCTATGTGTAGCCGCGCCGTAGTGCCAATGTACTGCAAATGTCGTTTTCAATGGCTCACTGGCTCCCCGAAAGATCAATGTTGTCAGCTCGAACGCCGCTGTCTGGACTACTTTCTGTTCTATCCTATCATATTTCTTGGCGGCTGTGACGGCTGCTTTTGCCATTTGCGGCATCATTTAATGGTGAACAGAGAACTAAAAAAGCGTTCAGGGTATGCCTTTCCCTGAACGCAGCTCGGTTTATGCCTGTTAAAGCAAGGTCAGATATGCCAGCAGCAACACGGCCATGCCGGCCGCAAATTTATAATTCGGCTTCGCCAGCTCGAATACCGGCTTGTCGAACAAGCCGGCCAGCAGGTTGTTGACTGCTGACGCCGGCGAGATCGGATTGGACAGCGACCAGCTGCCCAGCAGCAGCACCGCAAAATAAACAGGGCTGATGTGCACAGCAACCGGATCAATGCTTGTGACCAAAATTGTAATAAGTACAATGGGATGAAGCCCGATCAACGAGGTCGCGGCAATAACAGCAATCGTAAACAGCGAGAAGGACAACGAAAGCGGCAAGGGCAGCTGGCTCAGCAGCCCCGGAATGACGGCGCCAAATCCCGTCGCGCTAATCGAGCCGCTGAAAAAGCCGGCCGCCAAAAACAGCGTAATTTCCTTTTGCAGCGCGGGCAAGGTGACGTTCGCATGGTTTGCCAGTCCTTGCCGGAACACGGGCAGCGCGCCCTTGGCCAGGCACCAGACGAGCGGAAACAGCACCGCGCTGAGGCATGTGATGAGTACCATCGGCCAGTCGACCAGCTGCTCCAGCAGTAAAATAGCGGCCGTTGCCAGCAGCAAATACAGCCCCAGTCCCAGCGGAAAAGCCGCCCGCGCGTGCGTCGCCGGACTCTGCGGTTCAGCTGCCGCCTCGCTGCCTGCCGCCTGCTCCTGCTCCGCTTCCGCACGGGCCGCTCCGTCCGGCTTGCGGTGCAGCTCTCTCCACTCCACGGCGACACTGACAAGCAAGCCAAGCAGCGCCAGGCCGATCAAGTCAGGCAGCAGCGCGGACCAGCCCAGGGAAAGCGCGGAGGTCACAAGCGTCATCGCCGCAAAATACGGCGACCAGACAATCGCTCCCCCGAACCCGCGATTCATCGCATTCGCCAGCAATAAAGACATCCTCGCCGATCTCGGCTTGACAAAAACAAGGTGGTACACAACCGGAATCGAGCCGACGTTGATAAATCCGCCCAGCAATTGCGTCAGCACCTGCGTGCCGGCGAACAAGGCGGTTCGATTGCGAAGTCCTGTTTCATAGAAACGCTTCAGCGCCTCCACGTAAGCGGGCAGCCGGACCGGAATACCGAACAACGGGGCAAACACAAACAAGGTTACAAGCGTGGCGTTCATGCCAGCCGCTTGCAACCAATTAGCAGCCGGCGCCTGCTGTGTAAGCAGGAATGCCGCCCCGGCGACCATGAAAAAAACCGTCAGCCACCTGGACACCCCCTGCAGCTGGGGCAGCAGCAGCAAAATGGTGACCAGCGCCAGCCCGCCGAGCACCGCCGACAACGGCGCCCAATGGGTGATCTGCTGCGCGATAAAAACAAGGGCAAGTAACCCGATAAACATACGGCCTGTCGAAGCCGGTAAAGCTGCTTTCATGTCATTCGCCTTCTAACCTGTTAAGTAAATTGCCAGCAGCTCAAGCTTAAATTTCCGTATTGATGGCTGCGGTGCAGCAAGTTGGCTTGCCGCCGGGCATCTCCGGCGCCCATCGCCAGCAGCAAGGGGATAAAATGCTCGTTGGTCGGCACCGCATCCTGTGCATACGGAGCAAGCTCCCTGTATTGAAACAGCGAGGGAAGATCCCAAGTCTCCAGCTTTTCCTGCAGCCAATTATCGAATAATTCGGCCCACGCGTCAACCTGCTGCGTCTGCCAGTTCAATCTGCGCAGGTTGTGCACCGTGCCGCCGCTGCCCGCAATCAAAATGTCCTGCTCGCGCAGCTCCGCAAGCGAGCGACCGATCGCATACTGCTGCTCGTTGGTCAGATGACGGTTCACAGACAGCGTAATGACCGGAAGGTCCGCGTCCGGATACATCAGCTTGAGCACGGCCCAAGCGCCGTGATCCAGCCCGCGCTCTCCGTTCACCTCGCACGGAATGCCTGCCTTGGTCAGCAGCGAATGGACCTGCAACGCAAGCTGCGGATCCCCCGGGGCCGGATACGTCATCTCGTACAGCTCCGGCTGAAATCCGGAAAAATCATAGATGGTGCTGTAAGCTTCTGTCGTGCTGACCGTTTGCACAGGCTGCTCCCAATGCGCGGAAAACAGCACAATGGCCTTCGGCTTGGGGTGGCGCTTGCTGAAATCCTTCAATAAAGCGGTGTAGCCATTATCCTCCAGTACGATCGACGGCGCGCCGTGCGCGAAAAAATAAGCGGGTATCATTGCGGCAGCTCCTCCTTTTCCTGTTCTGCATGACGGCGGCTGTCTGCATCCTGCTTCAGCCATGCCAGCATATCGCGCTGATTATTCTCCGACACGCCGTGGTCGGTCGGGTACGTCCGGAACGTCAGCCGCTGCGTCATCTGCTGCCAGTAGGCAGCCGTTTCGTGTCCGATCCGGATCGGGAAGACGGAATCGAACTCGCCGTGAGATACAAACACCGCGGTGTCATCCGCAGGCTTCAGCTTGTATTCATGCTTGACAAACTCAGGCACGTACCCGTTTAACGCCACAATTCCTTTGAGCTGATCGCCCATCGTAAGCGCAAGCGTCATCGCCAAAATCGCCCCTTGGCTGAAGCCCAGCACATACCGCCTGTTCGGGTCGATCGGATACGTGTCCGTCGCCTCCTGAATAAAGGCTTCCAGCTGCTGCACCGCCTGATCGAATAGCTCGCGAATCGGATTGCCGAGGCTTTTCAGCTCATAATATTGGTAGCCTGCGCCCAGCGGCAGGTTGCCGCGGATATGAATCCTGATAAATTCGGACCCGAGCGGCGCGACGAGATTAGACATGTTTTGTTCATTCGAGCCTTTCCCGTGCAGCGTAAACAAAACCGGATACGTTTGCCCCGGCTGGAGCGGCTCCGGCAGTTGAATATCATAAGCGTAAACAGCATTCATCGGACTGCCTCCCTTGCAGGTCATCGTGCGTATGCATGCACCTGTAGTGTATGCATCACCGCCTGAAATATTTGTAATAGAAATGTTTTTTCTATATACACAATTTAAAGCAGCTGCGGCTAATTTGTCAATTGAAAGATTGTTAATATTAATTTATAGTTGTTATTACTAATATTTAAGTGTGAAAGGCGTGTGAGCACCCGTGGATATCGGCTCGAACATACGGTCCATCCGCAAGCGAAAAAAGCTGACCATTGCGCAAATCTGCGAACCAACCGGCCTGTCCCAGGGCTTCCTAAGCCAGATCGAAACCAACAAAACGTCCCCCTCCATCTCGACACTGGAACGGATCGCCGAAGTATTGGACGTGCCGCTCGCTTATTTACTGCTGAAAAAGGCGGAGCGGATGCAAATTGTGCGCAAGGAGGAAAGAAAGCAGACGACCAGCGGCATCGAGCAGCTCAAGGTGGAGCACCTCAGCTCGACAAAAAACGCCAAGCTGCGACTTGTCGAATTCCCTCCGGGAGCATCGACCGGCGAAGCGCCTCATGCGCATGAGGGACAGGAAATACATGTGGTGCTGAAAGGGAGGATTTACGCCGAGCAAGGCGAGGATTGCGCCGAATTTGCCGAAGGGGATTCCTTTTCCTGGAATGCGTGTACGCCGCATTTTGTCAAAAACATCGGCGATGACGTAGCGCTTGTGCTGATTTCCATTTATACGGAGGCGGAGCAAACGGAGGATTTTTTGTAGGAGCTGGGGTTGGCACGGCAGCCGTCCCGGCAGCGAGCGCGGTTGGCGAACAGCGTCTCCCCGCAGCAGCAAGCATGCAGCCGGTCGCGCTGACCGGCTGCATGCTTGTGTTCAGATATACGTCGTATCAGCCTGGATAAACGGATTTGCCGGTTATCCCCTGCACGTTGACATTAATCGTATGAATGGACAAGCCGGTCATGCTTTCTACCGCTTCTCTGACATTTTGCTGCAGCTGGCGGCAGACCTCATGGATGCGGGCCCCGTAATGAACGACAATCGTCAGACTAACGTCCAGCCTGGATTCGACATCCTTGATCTCAATGCCGTTTTGCAAGGTTTTGCCGCTGAGCATGTTCGCCAAGCCTTCCACCATCCCCGCGGACATCGACGCAATCCCGCTCGTAGCTTCGACCGCCTTGCCAATGACCTTCGATACGGCATCATGCGAAATTTGAACGGTGCCCAGCACATTACGTATCATCATGTGTCCCTCTCCTTTTTAAATCCGTAATAAAAGGTTTCCAGCACAAGCGGCGCCGCCGCATTTTTCGCCAGTTGACCTTCCTGAACCTGCTGCCATGTCAGGAAAAGCAGCGAATAAAGCACATGTAACACCCATTCCTTGCTGACTCCCGAGCGAAAGTAACCTCGCTGCTGCAGCAAGCCGATGACCTGATGCAACGGCTCGCGCAGCCTTTGATCCGCTTGCTCAATTTCCTTGTTGTAATGCACGGAAGCGTCGTGAGCGAGGAAATAAACTTTATCCCCCAACGGAATCAGAGCTTCGATCAGCTTCGGAATGTAATCCTCGCAGCTCGCTTCATCCAAGGGAAGCCGGTTCATCGTTTCACTGACCACCTCGATCGCCCGAAACCCCAGGTAAGCCATCAATTGCTCTCGGCTTTCGACATAACGGTTCAAGGTCGCGATGCCGATCGCAGCGCCCTCCGCAATTTCCGCCATAGACGCGCCGGGCTTCTCGATGAGCAGCGAAGTGGCCGCATCCAGGATGGCGTTCAGCCGGAGCTGCTTGATCGGCGACATTTCTTTTTTCATGATCAACCCTCTGAGCTTAATTTTTGATATAAAATCACATCATTTGATACGATTTTAAATCATTTTTAGCCCAATTGCAACAAAACGACTTCAACCCCCACGTCATCGTGGAGGTTGAGATCATGCGGAAAACGTGTGATGCCTGCCTGAACTAATCTACGATCCAGCGGGCAATACCCGACAAATCAACAATGTCAATTTTTCCATCCTGGTTGATGTCAGCCTTCGCATACAAAGGCCAATCCGGGCTTGCGGACGTTATGCCGTAACGAGCCACAATCAGCGAAAGATCGCCGACGGTTAACACGCCGTCCCCGTTCAGATCGCCCGGCTTCGCCACGTTTCGGGCCGCCTCGAACTGCTGCAGCGCTGCACTCAGCTCAGCCGCAGCCTCTGCAAGCTGCTGCTCGCCGGCGCCCGAATCGCCGACGGCCGCCAGGGCGCGCTCCACGGCAGCCAGCAGCTGCGCTTTGGCTCCCGGCCTGTATTCGCCTTCGCGCGTCCCTTCCACCGCCTGTTCGTGCTTGGAACGCGCCTGCTTGATCAGCGCTTCAAGCGCAGAGCGGTCCAGCACCTGAATGGCCACTTGACGAGTGACGCCAGCCAGCTCAAGCTCCTCGCCACGGTTATTGGCCAGCACAATTTTGGACAAGCGGATCGCAGCCGTTGCAGGCGCCGCCGATTTGGCGACCCACTTGAGCCGGATCAGCTCGTCGAGGCTGCCGGTGCTACCCGTCACACTGGCTGCGATCAGCTTGATCTTGCCTGGAGAAGCAGCCGGATCGGACACCGCCAACACATGCAGGCTGCCCGACAGCGACTCGGCCCCCGCAAACTCGACCTGCTCCGGATCATAGGCGAGATGCAGCTCCTGCGCATAAATGTTGCCCGGTGCTCCAGTCAGGCCGTAGGTCAGGGCAAACGGCTGTCCGCTTCGAATCGCATCGACGCCGCCAAGCGCAGCAGCCGGCTGCTGACCGCTGCCGGGAATCGTGACCGGCTCGATGCTTTCCAGCGTCGGCACGACCTTCCGCAGCAGGCCGTCAGCCTGAAACTCCAGCTTATCTATCGTCACTTCCCGATTCATGCCGTCCCCGTTCGGAATCGCAAACCGATGATAGACGATGTAATAGTCATCTTTCCCCGGCACCTGCACGACCGAATGGTGGCCGGGGCCTTTGATGCCGAGCGACAAATCCTTTTCCAAAATAATTCCCTGATTCACAAACGGCCCCAGCGGCGAATCGCCGATTGCATAGGCAACACGGTAATCCTCCTCGCGCGTATCGTTCTCAGACCACATGAGGTAATATTTGCCCGCCCGCTTGAAGACGAAGAAGCCTTCGCGGAACCCGCTCGGGGTAATATCCTTGGCTGTGCCGTTCAACGAGATCATATCGTCGTTCAGCTTCGCCACATATCCCCGGCCGTTGCCGAAATACAGGTAGGACTGTCCGTCGTCATCGGTAAAGACGGCCGGGTCGATCATCTGTCCGCTGTATTGTCCCTTGGCGACAAGCGGCTTGCCCAGCGGATCGGCAAACGGGCCTGCTGGCGAATCCGCCACCGCCACGCCAATATTTTGCGCTCCGCTGAAGTAGAAGTAATAACGGCCGTTTTTCTCCGCTGCCGCAGGCGCCCAAGCGTTGCCCGGCGCCCAGACGGTATCCTTCGGCAGGTCGAGAATCACCCCGTGATCCGTCCAATCGACCAGATTATCCGAAGAAAAGGCTTTGAACTGCGTGCCGGACCAGCCGGGAAAGCCGTCCGTCGTCGGATACAGGTAAAACTTGTTGCCGAACACCGCAATATTCGGATCGGCATACAAGCCCGGCAAAACCGGACTGCGCTTGCGCTTCGCTTCCACGATCCACGTTCGCTTCGCTCCGTCCGCGCCGGTAATCGTGTACGTGACCGGGCTGGTGAAGTTTTGCACGACTCCAGAGCCAGGCTGGATGACCGAGCCAGGCGGCAAAACAAAGCTCGGCGCCAGCTTGGCGAGATCGGCGTCCGGCTTGACCATCAGCAGCACCTTGGAGCTGTCCTCATTTACAATCGCTGCTGCGCTCAGCTGCTCAGCCTGCACGTCAAGCACCGAGGTCGTGTTGCCTGCAAGCCGCGCAATGTCCGCTTGGGAAAGCGCGCGGTCGTAAATGCGGAAGTCGTCCACCTCGCCGCTCAGATACGGATCGACGCCATAAAATGATTTGCCGATATAACCCGAATAATCGAGGGCGGCGTTGTGCAGCTCGGACGGCTTGATCGTGATGTTCGCATTGCGCCCCGCCTTAATCCCATCCACATAAAGGGTGGCCGACTGGTCTGCGGCATTGATCACGACCGCCACATGCTTCCACGTCCCTGTCGGCAGCGCGCGCGACGAGGAGAAGCCCTGCTCCGCCTGCCAGCTGCCGGTCGTTATGGCCGACTTGCCCTGCGGATTCGCGAACAAATACCGATTGCTGTCCTGTCCGAGCGTGAACAGCCATTGATTCGCCGCTCCGCCGTTCCACTTCACGAAGGTTGAAATCGTCAAGCTGTCGTTGCCCTTCATCAGCCCGCCGGGGAGCTTCACATACGGCGCTGCGGACGAGCCGGAGCCGCCTGCCAGCTGCAGCGAGCGTCCCGACATTCCTGTGCCGAAGGCCGGCGTGTTGCCATAAGTCCCATCATTGCCGCGCCCCGAGTAATCAATCGCCTGGGCGCCGGACGCTTCGTCGAATTTGTACCACAGCAGCAGTCCGGACTCGCTTGTCGTCTCCATGACGTTAACGCGCGCGGAGGCGGTGAAGCCGCCGTCCACGGTTTTGACCGTCACGTTTGCCGTCCCCGGCGAAATGGCCCGCACGACGCCATCCGTCCCGACCGTCGCTATGCCTTCGGCATCGGACGTCCACACGACCTGCCGGTTCTGGGCCGTATCCGGAGCAACTGTTGCCGTCAGCTGCTTCTCTCCTCCTGGGGCGAGCGTCATGTAGCTCTGGCTGAGCGTAACGCCTGTGACAGGCGGCGCCCCGATATAATGCTGGTACAGCGCCTCATATTCCGATTTCTTGATCGGCAGCACCGTCCCGTGACGGGGGCTTTTCGGCAAATCATAGCTTGGCGATACCGTCCAGTTGCCTGAGTTCAGGTCGGTCGTTTCAAGCGGAACGTAACCTCTCAAACCGTATTCGTCAATGAAGAGATACCATTTTTCCTCGGTGTTCGACTTGAACACGGTCGGGCCTTCCCCTTGCTGCAGCTTGCCGACCTCGACGCCCGATTTGACCATCTTGAAGTCGGTCGCCAGCACGGAGGAGCCGACCTCATGAATAATATTGGTTGCTTTGGAAATCCGGTGAATGCGGCCGTCGTGCTTGATCATCGTCGTATCAAGCAGCGGCGTGCCATTCAGATCGACATACACCTTGGGCTCCGAAAAGTGGTAAAAATCACGTGTTGTCGCATACATCATTTTCAGGTACGTATTGCCCGTGTGGCTCGCGTCCGGGTAAATCTTGGACGACCAGAACACGACGTATTCGCCTGTCGTTTCATCGTAGAACGCCTCAGGCGCCCACGTGTTGCCCGCTTCCGGCGGAGCAATTTCCACCATGCGCTGATCGGACCAATGAATGAGATCGGTAGACTCCCAAATCATCAGCGAGCGGCTCCCGTTCCGCTGGGAGCGGTCCCAGTCCCCGTTGCCGTAAATTTTCAGATCGGTCGCCAGCATATAAAACTTGTCGCCCTCCGGCGAACGGATAATAAACGGATCGCGCAGCCCCTGCTCGCCCAGCTTCGAGGTGATGACCGGCTTGCCCCCGTTCAGTTCGTGGAACCGCAGCGGATCATTGCCTTTGCTTAGCGCGAAATAAATTTGCTCGCCGTTGCTGGTGCCTTCCCCTGTGAAATAAGGGAACACATACCCCGACAGCTCTTCCGCCTTCGGCAGCTCCAGAACAACGGCCTGGAACGTCTTGGTCACCGAAGCGGCGTTTTTCCGAACTTCCGCCGTGAGCGTCACTGCCTGATTGCCCTGACCGTGGGTAGGACGGCGCACGACGCCCGTCTCCGTGATTACGGCAGGCTTGTCGGAGCTCCAAGTAATGACCGTATCCTGCAATCCGGCGGCCGGCAAATATAAATGGCCGCGCACCGCTCCGATGTTCTGGACGGTCAGCGCTTGCTGCGCCTCCTGCACGGAAGCTTGATCATCTGGCTTGCTGAGCACCGTCACGGTAAACGTTTTCGTCGCCTGCTGAGTCCCTCTGGCAATCGTCGCCGTCAAGGTGACCGTCTGATTGCCCTGACTGCTGGACGGACGGTGAACCGCTCCGGTGCGTGCGACTACGGATTCATTGCTGGACGCCCAGCCGATGGTCGAGCCCATCGCGCCTGCGGCGGGGAGCGTCAGCTGGGACGTGACCGCGCTTGTATCTCCCAGACTGAGCGCCTCCCGATCCTTCGCCACGGCCTCCGTATCGAACTGCGCCGCCAGACCGGTTACCTCGGAAGCAGACAGCGCCTTGTCATAAATGCGGAAGTCGCTGACCTTTCCCTTGAAATAAGGGTCAGCCCCGTATAACGAGCGGCCGATGTATCCCTTCGTAGCACTGCCCAGGTCTGCAAGACGCAGCGTTACATCCGACCTCGTTGCGATTGCCGTGCCATTCTCGTACAAGGTCATCGTTCCCGTACTGCCGGAGAACACGGTCACGAGATGCTTCCAGACCCCCTTGGCTACTGCGGCGGAGCGTACGACCGCCTGTTCCCCGGTGTAATCCGTTTTCGTCAGCGCGAAGCGTGTCGTCGCGCCGCCCCCGACCGGCGTCAGGAACAAGTAACCCGCCGAGCTGCTGTTGCCCAGCGCATACAGCCAGGTGTTGTTTCCATTGGCAGGATCGACGTTGACAAAGGACGAAACCGTCAAATCCGTTGAGCCATTGAGTACGCCGTCCGGCAATGTGACGTAAGACGTATTATTGCCCGCCAACGCCACGGCAGCGCTGCCGTTTACCCCCTCCGTACGTGCGGCTCCGCCGGCCAGCGTACCATTTCGCCCATTCCCTGACTTGTCGGTAACGGTTGACCCGCTTGCCTCGTCGAACTGGTACCACAGCTTCAGGTTCGGCACGGCTTCCGCTTGCGCAGGCGACGCCGGAAGTGCGAACGAGCCGAGGCACAAGCTTGCGGCAAGCAGCGTGCTTAGCAACCCTTTTTTCTTCATCTTTGCTTCAACCTCCCTTTCATTAGCATCCGTCGCTCATTTGTTAAGCGCTTTCATTCGTTGTCGATTTCCAAGCGTTCCTACCGCTTTTCGCCGCAAATCAAGGGCAGCCGCTTCGTCATCGGCGATGAGCTTGCGACTGCCCTTGGGCGGACGTTTACGTAGATTTACAGCTTACATCCGGACTTATTCGATAATCCATTTCGCCAAGGCCGACAGATCCGGCAAATCAAGCTTGCCGTCCTTGTTGATATCGTACAACGCCAGCTCAGACCAGTTTGCCTGCGCGGACGTTGCCCCGTAGTTGGCGGCCATGATCCCCAAATCGCCGATGCTGGCTGTCGTGTTCGCCGAGCCTCGGAACGTTTGCAGCGCGCTTCCGAGCTGCTCCGCTGCCGCTGCCAGCTGCTCCGGCGTCGGTGTCGGCTGGCCTGCTGCCGTCTTGGCTTTGGCTACAGCCGCTTGCAGCGCATCCACCGCGGATTGCGGGTAATGGCCCCAGCGCGTCGGGCTGACCTTCGCCTCGCCCACAGCCTTCTCCGCCTGAGCGATCAGCTCAAGCAGCGTGCTCGAATCGGCCCCGCCTACGATCAGCTCCGCGACGGCGAGGAAAGCGCCATCCGCCGTAGCGGCACTGATGGAAGCCTTGCCTGCCGTCAGCGCAGTCACTTGACCGGCGGCATCGACGACCGCTACCTGCTCGTTGCTGCTGCTCCAGATGACAGCCTTATTGGAGGCGTTGGCCGGCGCTACGGCTGCAGTGAGCTGCTTGCGCTCCCCGGCCTTCAGCGTTGCCTGGGAAGCGTCCAGCGTGACGCCCGTCACACGCACTCCTTGGCCCGGAGCTTGCACACGCGGTACCGTCGTCAGCAGCTTCGCGTACTCCGTCTGCGTCACGGGAATAACTGTACCGTGGCGCGGCTTCGACGGAAGCTGGTAATTAGCGGACATCGTCCATTCGCCGCCAGCGAGATTTGTCGTCTCAAACGGCACATATCCGCGACCGCCAAATTCGTCAATAAACAAATACCATTTGTTTTCCACATTGGATTTGAAAATCGTCGGACCTTCCCCTGCGCCCAGTGAGCCCTTGCCGATTCCTTCCTTGATCATCGTGAAGTTCGGGGCAAGCACCGAGTCGCCGACCTCCTGGAACAAAAACTTTCCGTTAGGCGAGGACGTCGTGTTATTTCGCTCATCCTTCGTAATCCGATAAATTTTCCCTTCATGCTCGATCATGGTCGTATCAATAATCGAATAGCCGTAGTCCATGTACACCGCAGGCTGCGAGAAGGTATGGAAATCACGCGTCGTCACATAAATCATCTGCTGGTAGCCATTGCCGGTTCTTGTAGCGTCCGCAAACATCTTGGATGCCCAGAAGACGACATATTCACCGCGCTGCTTGTCGTAAATGACCTCAGGAGCCCATGTATTGCCCGCTTCAGGCGGCGAAACCTCAGCCATCCGCTGCTCCGACCAGTTGACCAGATCCGTCGATTCCCACACCATAATCGAGCGGCTTCCGCTCTGCTGCGCCCGGCCCCAGTTGCCATTGCCGTAAATTTTGAGATCGGTGGCGATCAGGTAAAATTTATCCCCTTCCGGCGAGCGGATGATAAACGGATCGCGCAGCCCCGCTTCACCCAAATTGGAGGTGATCGCCGGATTGCCGCCGTTCAGCTCCTGCCAGCGCAGCGGATCATTGCCCTGGCTCAGTGCAAAGTAAATTTGCTCGCCGTTCGCTGTCCCTTCCCCGGTGAAATAGGTGAACGCATAGCCCTGGTACGATTCGGCCTTCGGCAGCTCGCGCACCGTCGCCGTGAAGCCCTTCGTCAGCGAAACCTGATTCAGCGTCAGCGTAGCCGTCAGCTTCACCTGCTTGTCGCCGCTGCCGTTTGCCGGTCTGGATACGACTCCGCTGGCCGTAATGACGCCCGGCTGCTCGGAAGTCCACGTAATGGTCGAGCCGTTCGCCCCGGAGCCCGGCAGCGTCAAATTGCCGCGCACATCGTGAACATTATGCACGGACAGCGCCTGGGCATCCCACAGCACCGCATCCGAATCCTTAGGCTTGCGCGCGACGACGACCGTAAACGTCTTGTCGATCGTGCGTGTCCCGTCGCTCAAGGTCGCCGTCAGCACAACCGTCCGGTCTCCTTGCTCGTACGCCGGACGCGTCACGACCCCTTGGCTCGTAATGACCGCTTCGTCCTGCGACTTCCACGTAATCGCTGCTCCGTCCTTGACCGCAGGCAGCGCAAGCTTCGTCTTGATGCTGTCCTTGCTTGAATTTGCTCCGATGAAATCCGCATAATCCAGCTTATTGGCCGCCTGGGCCAGCAGCAGCTCGTTCAGCTTGCCGATTTTGGCGTCAGCCGCCTGCTTGAGCGTACTGACCTGAGCGCTCGTGAGCGCGCCGTTGTACACCTGGAAATCGGCGATCATGCCGCCAAAATACGGGTCGGTTCCGTAGAACGAACGTCCAAGATACCCGCTGCGTCCGGTTCCGTTATGAATTTGCGCCAGCGTGTACCCTTTGGTCGAGCCGCTGCCGACCTCCACGCCATCCAGGTAATACGTAATTTTCTGCTCGCTGCCTGAAACGACGGCTGTCACAAGCTTCCATTCATTGGTCTTCAAAGCTGCGGTTGCGTCAGCGCCCGCTTCATTATTCCAGCTCGTGACCCCAAGTCCGGTCCGGGTGATCCCGCTGCCGCCTCGCGGCGTCACGAACAAATATTTGTTGCTGTCCTGCCCGAGCGCAACGATCCATTCATTCGTATTGGCGCCCTTCCAGTTGACCAGCGAGGAGACGGTAACGTCCGTTAAGCCGTTCAGCACGCCTGCCGGAATTTCGACATAAGAGCTGGTCGTTCCGCCGCCAAAACTCAGCGCGCCGACTTCCCCATGCTGCAGCAGCGCTGCGTTGCCCGGATTGACCCAAGT
Organism: Paenibacillus sp. sg306046; assembly: GCF_059821225.1. Taxonomy (NCBI): domain Bacteria; kingdom Bacillati; phylum Bacillota; class Bacilli; order Caryophanales; family Paenibacillaceae; genus Paenibacillus; species Paenibacillus sp. sg306046. The sequence continues at coordinate 41,005 of NZ_JCAMRT010000008.1, read as the reverse complement.
GCCGTTGAACGAGCCCTTCGAATCCTTGAGGGTCGTTCCTTCCACATTTTTCATATCGTAATGCAAAATCAGATTCGCCTGCGTCGGCTCGGTAACGTCCGGCGGCGGCACCGTTTCATCGGCCAACGCCGCAACATCCGCTGCGCCCAGCGCCCGATTGTAAATCCGGAAATCGTCGATTTTCCCGTCGAACAAGCTATGCGCTGAGTTCCACGACTTCCCGATATAGTTGAGCGACGTGTTCAGCAGCATTCTCGGCTCAACATTGAAGGTCGAGCTTCTGGCGGCTTCTACGCCGTCCACATACAAAATCGCGTCAAATCCATCCAGCGTAATCGCCACATGATGCCACGCCTTCGCATCCGGTGTTTTACTGCGCAGCGCATATTTGTAATCGGAAGCAAGCGTCGAGGCTTCATTGGCAAACTTCTCGGTGAACGGCGTCACCAATGCGTACTCCAGACTGCCCGTATCGCCCTGCGTGCTGACATACATCGTATTCCGATTCACCGCGCGGCCTGTCGGCGAGGAGAAATCGAGCAGCCGCTGGTTCGCTTTGTTCAGATCCGCCTTGAACCAGGTGGAAAGCGTCATCTTCTCCAGGTTCAGCTTTTGGATCAAATTTTGCGGCAGCTCCACATAGCCGGTCGAGCCGTCCAGCTCCACCGAAGCGCCGGCTTTACCTACCTTATCCTCGGTTTTAAGCTGCGCGCCGCCCTTCAATTGAGCATCGTAGCCATTGCCCGATACGTCCTTGACCGTCGTGCCGCTCACATCCTGCGTGTCGAACGTATAGTGAACGACAGGAGCGTCCGATGATGCAGGTCCTGCAACGCCATACTTCGTTTGCAGCGCCGCGTATTCCGCGCTTGTAATCGGGATAACCGTGCCGTGGCGCGGGCCCGGAGGCAGCGCATAGGAGGAAGCTGGCAGCAGGTTGTTTTTGAACTGCTCCCCGTCATCCAGATTCGTCGATACCCGGACGTGATACGGCCATGAATCGAGGAACATATACCATTTGTTTTCGTGCAAATCCTTGAAGACAGTCGGCCCTTCATTATTGCCTGCATGACCGATCAAGCCCTGGTTGCCATTGCGAGTCCCGGCGATCGGCTCGAACTGGAAGCCGTTATCGGCAATGCCGTCCTTGTCGTAGAAAATGCTGCTCGCCTTCTCGTAATACAGGCGGAAGTTGATCTCCGATTTGGTAAAGCGATAAATCGAGCCGTTATGCTGGATCGTCGTCGTATCAATCGTCGGGAACGCCTCGTCGATATACACCTTCGGCTCGGAGAACGTGTAGAAGTCCCGCGTCGTCGCGTAATACATGACGTTATACTGCCCGGACGGACGGCCGTTTGCGTATTTGCCGTACGTGTCCTCCTTTTTCATGGAAGACGCCCAGAACACGACATACTCGCCGGTCTGCTCGTCGTAGAACGCTTCCGGAGCCCACGTATTGCCGCCCTTCTTCGGAGCTACCTCGACCATCCGCTGCTCGCTCCAGTTGACGAGGTCATCCGACTCCCAGATCATCATGTAGTGGCTGCCTGTAATTTGCGCCTGATCAAAATTAGTGCTTTCGCCCATCTTCAAATCGGTCGCCAGCAAGTAAAATTTGTCGCCCTCCGGCGAACGGATGATAAACGGATCGCGGATGCCTTTCTCGCCGAGCGTCGATTTCAGCACCGATTTGCCGTTGTTCAAGGCTCTCCATTTCAACGGGTCCTGCGCTGTAGCGAAGGAGATTTCCTCCCCGCCTTCATACTCTCCTGTAAAATAAGCGAAGAAATAAGCGTCGTACGTCAGCGGACCCGTCGTCTTCTTGACCGTCAGCTCGAACGTCTTTTGCGCGGAAGCGCTTCCCTTCGTCGCCTTCGCCGTCAACGTGACGACCGTGTCGGCAGCCGGACGAACCACCTTGCCGAGCCGCGACGCCTGTCCTGCGGCCTCCGTCGTGCCGTACACAATGGCCGGGTGGCTGGACGTCCACGTAATGGCGGTGCCATTGGCTCCCGCAGACGGCAACCGGACGTTCCCCTTGATGTTACTCATATTCGGAATTGTCAGCTTGGATACATCGAACTGGGTCACGCTTTCATCGGAAAACTCCTTGAGCACCGTGACCGGGAACACCTTCTGCGCCGTCAAGCCCTCGTACGACAGGCTGGCCGTCAGCTCCAGGTCGGCGTCGGGCTCGCTGATCGCAGGCCGCGTCACTTTGCCGTTATTGGCCAGCACCGTCGGCTTGCTGGAGTTCCAGGTTACAGCGACGCCGTTCGCGAGACTCGATGGCAGTGTCAAGTTTTTCGTCACCTGACGCGCGCTTGCGTCGCCTGCTCCCAAATAAGCCTGCAGCTCAAGGGAGCCCTTCGCATGGTCGATCGTCAGCTGCTGCAGCTTCGGAATCGCAGCGGACGCTTCGGTATACAGGGCGGCGACCTCCTGCTCGTTGAACGCCCGGTTATAGAAGCGGAAGTCGGAAACCTTGCCCTTCAGATACGGGTCGTTCTGGAAGATGGATTTGCCGATAAATCCCGAGAAGCCGGCGCTCGCGTCGATCAGCTCGGACAGCTTCGTGCCCTTGGCCGCGCCAGACGTTACCTTGGCCCCGTCCACATAAATCGTAATCGTGTTGCTTGCCTCGGAAAACGTGACCGTAACAAGCTTCCACTTGCCCGGCGGCAGCGTAGACGGTCCCGTCACCAGCGCTTCATTGCGCCAGCCTGCCTTGGAAATGCCGGCCGCGATCGGTCTTGTCGAATTATTGACGCCGTGGCGCGGAGTTGCGAAAAAATATTTGTTGCCGGTCTCAATATTGCTGTGAACCATCCCGAAGCCAAAAATCCAGCGGTTCTCGCCGTCATCGTCCCAATTGACCAGGGTAGATACCGTCGCTTCGTTCAACCCGGTGAGCACGTCGGCTCCGCTCCGGCTTTTCGGAATTTCGATGTACGCGCTGTTGGCGGCGGTAGCCCCGCCGTTGAAGCCCGCGAAGCCAACCTCCGCATTGCTTACCAACTGACCGTTGGCGGCGTTTTTCAGCTTGCCGTCGAATTGCGCGTTGCCGGAGACGTCCTTGATGCTAATTTCCCCGGCGGCCGTCGCCGTCGTCTTCATGTCGTAGCGGAGCACCAGCGCAGCGCTTGCATAGACGGCCTCATACACGGATTGGGTCACCGACCCGTCTGAGCCTGCCCCGGTATCCTGACCGGCCGCATAGGATATGCGTGGCGTAATGCCCGCGAGGCTGCCCAAAGCGACGAGCAAAGCTAATAACAGATGAACATATCGTCTCATAACGCCCTCCTGATGTTGGAATGTTATTGCTTCTCGTGAATGCGGTACAGCATGGCTGCCGCCTGCGCCCGGGTCGACGAGCCTTGCGGGGCGAAGAGGCCGTCGCTTACGCCGTTGACAATGCCCGCTTGCTGCAGCACGGATACCGCTTGCGACGCATAAGCCGCAATCGCCGCTTCATCCTCGAACTTGACCGGCGCGCCCGTCGTTTTCCACTCGATGCCGAGCAGCTTCGCCGTCCGATGCATCATCACAGCCATATCCTGTCTGCTGATCCGATCGTTGACGCCAAATGTCCCGTCCGCCTTTCCTTCCACAATTCCGAGCTTTTGAGCCGACGCAACCGGACCGTAATACCACGCTTGGCTGTCTACGTCCGCCAGGGAGCTTGCGGCGCCAGCGTCGGAGAGATCGAACAGATTGACGAGCATGGTAACAAATTGCGCCCGGGTAATCGCTCCGTTCGGGTCGAACAAGCCGCCGCCGATTCCGTGAACCGCATCCCGCGCCGCCAGCGCCTCGATGTACGGGCCAGCCCAGTCCGCGTCCGCCAGGTCGGCAAAGGATACTTGGGCATAACCCGGAGCGTACTTGCTGAAATGCAGCGGGCTGAAGGTCAGCGTGCCGTCCGCCGCATTATATTTGCTGCTTTTCACGACTTGCAGACTGCCGTCTTCCGCAATGTAGTAGACGATCGCTTTGCCCGGAGCCTGGCCGGCCTGCAGCGTGTACGGTACTTTGACCGTGATTTGCTTTCTGTCAAAGGTGCGCTGGCTTTTTCCATCCACCGCCAGCTCAAAGTCGTAGATAACCGGGCTGTCGCCCAGCTGCTCCCTAACTTCCTGAGGCAAGCCGGACGGGTCGACCTGCGAGACGGACAACTGGAGGCTGGACGATGCCGCATTTTCCGGCCCGAGCAAGTCCCGCTGCAACGAAACGGTCGCAAGACCCGTTTGAATCTCGATTGTACGAACATGCTGCGCCTGCGTAGTCCGAAGCTGCTCCGTCGGCACATCGACGAGTACCCGCTTCGTTCCCGCTTCCGGCCGCACCTCAATGGTCAGCATACCCTGCTGCGCCTGCTCAATCGCCGTTTGCAGCTTGCCCGCGTCAACCTTCGCCTGAGCTGTGCCGCTTGCATCCGGCGCAGCCGTCAGCTCCACCTTGGCCGTGGACGGCGCTGACGGCTGGCTTCCCGGCTGGCCAGTGCCTGTGCCCGTACCTGCGCCGCTGCCAGGAGCGCCTGTGCCCGGCTCTCCGGAACTTCCGCCGTCCGTGCCTCCGCCCGAATCGGTCGGCTTCGGCTGAATGACAAGCGCCGCTTGTACCTTGGGCGCATAGTCGCTCCATGTATCGCTGGACTGCCCAATCTTGATCTGTTCGAGCGTCAGTGTGTCTGACCCTGACTTTTTGGACTTCAGGCGAATGGTGCCGAGCGACACGTTTCCGCTTTCTCCGGCAGCCCGGCCAAGCTTGGTGAAAATCACCCGCAGATGACCGCTGCTCCACAGCTCCGGATTCACGCTCGCCCCGAAGCCGACAAGCTCCGGCTGAAACCGGATCGACGCAGCGGGATCACTCGTTTCCCACAGGTCGGGGTTAAAGGCAACATTCAGCTCAAAGGCGAATACATCCTGCACATGCTGCGCCGTCACCTCCACCTTCACCTCGTCTCCGACGACCGGACGGTCATTGGAGAGCAGTAAGCGAAAGGACGGGCTGTCGTCCGCTGCAACGCTCGCAGACGGCGACCAGACGCAAGATAGAAGCACAAGCAGGCTGAGTAACACTAATCTGGATTTCAATTAAACCAACTCCCTTTTTTATCGTCTGGCGAGAATGCGCTTCATGGAGTTAAGTATAAAACGCTTACAGCGCAATTCAAACGGAGTAACCTCTCCACTTTCTTGGAATATTTTTAGCTTCCGCGCGCGGCCTCTGCCAATGGTTTGTTTTTTTATTGCGTTTGTCATCTTTTTTTGTCCGCCTTTGTCCCGCAATCAGGCAATCTGGAAGCGGCTCACATGTTCCTCCAGCTGCTGGGAAATCTCATTCATGCAGTGGGACAGATCCATCAGCTGCTGGCCGATCACATACTGCGCGCCGGACAGCAGGGTGGTTTGCTCCGCAGCTGCCAAGGATTGCTGTGCAACGGCCGTCACGTCTCCCATCGTTCGGCCTAGCGCATACTGCACGCCGTCCAGTTGGGCCAACGCCTCCGTAACAGCCCCTGATTTCCGCAAAAGCTCACCCATCTGCTGCTCAATATGGGCGAACACATGACGCACGTCATGAACCTCCCGAATCACATCCTGGAAAAAAGGAATGACCTGCTTCATCGCCACAACGGTTGCTTCCACTTCTTCCTGTATAGCCGTGGTCAATAGACCGACTTGCCCGATGGAGGCATGGGAACGGTCAGCAAGCAAACGGACCTCATCGGAAATCACCTTGAAGCCGGCTCCCTGCAGTCCGGCCCTGGACGCTTCAATGGAAGCGTTCAGCGACAAAATTTTCGTCTGCTTCGCCAAATCCGTCATAAGCTTGAGAAAGGTTTCGATGGAGTAAGCCCGCTCCTGGAGCTGCACAATGTTGTCCGCCAAGCCTTCGAAATACGCTTCCGTGCTCGCCGTTTTGCGCATCAGCCGTTCGACGGCGTCACCCCCTTGCCCGCACGCCCGGTCAACCTCACGCGCAGAGCCGGCCGTTTCGTCCTGCAGCGCCACGGCCTCGGATAACCGGCTTGCGATGCGAGCCGTTTGCGTAAGGCCTTCCTCCGAGCTTTGAGCCAGATAAGACGACCCGCGGGCGATATGATCGGTCGCTGAACGAATTTCCTGAACGGATGACGCCGTTTCCCCGGCTGCCTCCAGCATCCGGCTGCTAGACCCGGCTACCTCCAGCACCGAGCCGCGAACCTCCCTGATGAGCCGCCCGATGCTATCCATCATCTGGTTGTAAGCGCCGCCGACCTGACCGATCTCGTCCTGTCGGCCGTCAAGCGGAAGCCGACCCGTCAAATTGCCGTTTGCCGCCTCTCTCATCAGCTCCTGCATGCGCGCTAACGGCCTGCCGGTCAGCCAGACGATCCACAGGCCGATAACCAGCGCGATCAGCATATTGCCGAAAATAAACGCATACGTCGTCGTTTGAATGCGCAGCACCGAGCCGGTCAGCTCCGACAAGGGAGCCGCGCCCGCCAGCGTCCAGCCGCTTACATCCGATCGGCGGAACGCCGCCAGCCACTCGCCGTCCGGGCTGTCCGGCAAAATCAGGCTGCCGGAAGGCTGCTCCGCGATGGCGGCCAGCACCCGCTGAGCGATGGTCTGGCCGGCCGCGCCAACGATCGGCTCGCCCGCCGGCGACAGCAGCGCCGTTTGCCCATGCTCGCTCAGCTCCAGTCCGCCGGTCATCCGCTCCAGCACCGTTGCCTCGACCTGGACGAGCAGCACGAAATCATCGGAGCCAACGTTGCTTTTGCCGAGCAGTCTGCCGAAGGCAAACAAGGGCTTGGGCGATTCCATCGCATACCCGCTGGCAGCGACGGGCAACCAAACCGCTTTGCCTCCCGCCTGGCGGATCGTCTCCATCCAGGCCTGCCCGCTCTGCGGCTTGACTCCCTCGCGTTCGGTGCTGATCGGATTCGGATGCAGCGCGTCCTCCAAAGGGAACAAGGTAATATTGCGGATGTCCGGGTCCGACAACGCCACCTGATCCATCATCCCTTGCAGCTCCGCGACCCGCTTGCTTCGCTCATCCTCACGCAAGCTGTCATTGGACAGGTGAAACAAATTTTCGGTAAAGCTGCTGTTATGAATCAATTGATTGGACAGCTCAATGTAAAACTGCTGCTTCATATCCAGCTTCTCGCCCGCAAGGATGATCGAATCGCGCGAGCTTTGCTTCATCTGTCCGATCATCGCCTCTTTGGCCGTTTCGTACGCATACAGCCCGAGCGAGGCTGCGGACAAGCTGACGAATGAAAAAAAAATAACAAACAATTTGGTTCCTAACGACCGGCTGGGCTTGCGAAGCAGCATGCGCAGCAATTGCGTAGCTTCCTTCATCGGGTGTTCCCCCTACGTCTTCGGTTAATGCCAGAGCGGGCTTGTCGATCGTTTCCGCCAAATGAAAGCGATTCCAATTCAAGGTATATTCAACATTTCCTTGCTGCCTGTCCGCTGATCGGCCACGAGCACAAGCACGTGACTCGCTTCAAGCGCGTACGCCGTAAACGAAATGTTGTCGTCCTCGGACAAATGGTGCTCCTGCAGCAGCCGGTTTTTCAAGCTGGCCACAAGCCCTTTCGCATTGTGGGCGTTGACCGGCTCCCATACCATACAGGCATGCTTCTCCCTTATTTCTGCGAGCTTTTCTTCCAGCGTCATGATGCTTCAGCCTCCCTGAACTCCGTTTCAATCTCCATGCTAATAAGATCGGTTATTAACCTCCTCGACAGCCGTCACCTCGGTGAACACCGTCTCCCGGGTCACGATCCGCTTGGGCAGCGAACGGCCCTCCATCACTTCCTTCACAGCCTGCATCAAATTAGGCCCGAGCAGCGGGCTGCACTCCACAACCAAATTCAGCTTCCCCTCGATCAGCTTCTCCAGCGCGTGGCGCGTACCGTCCACCGATACGATCACGATATCCTTTCCGGGCTGCAGCCCGTATTGCTCAATCGCTTCAATAGCCCCGATCGCCATATCGTCATTGTGACTGAATACGAGACGAATATCGCGGCCGTGAGCTTCCAAAAATTGCTTCATGACTTCTCTCCCGCGACGGGGCGTAAAGTCGGCATAAGCGCTTTCCAGAATGACTAAATCATGTCTCGCCCGAATAATATCGCGGAAGCCGTTGCCCCGGCCAATCGAAGGCGTCGCCCCCTCCGTCCCCTTCAGCTCCACGATACCTGTCGGCTTCGGGCCTTCCAGCATTTTGTCCAGCGCATACTTGCCCGCCTTGCGGCCTTCCTCGTAAAAGTCCGAGCCGATAAAGGTGACGTATAGCGACGAGTCCGACATTTCCATCAAGCGATCCACGATAATGACCGGAATTCCGGCCCGCTTGACCTCCTCCAAAATCGACTCCCACCCCTGCTCAATCACAGGCGCAATGGCAATGACATCGACCTTCTGCTTGATAAACGAACGAATCGCTTCAAACTGCTTTTCCTGAGACTGCTCTGCATTCTCAAACAGCAGCGTAACGCCCGCCTCCTGCGCCGCCTCCTGAATGGAGCGCGTATTTGCAAGACGCCATGTGCTTTCCGTGCCCAATTGGGAAAAGCCAAGCACAATCGGCCGGCCGTTCCCCGCTGTATCGGACGCCGTTTGGGGGAGCGTTTCTTCAGCCCGTTCACGGGGCCGGTCCGCTTTCTGCTGCACCGCCGATTCACAGCCCGCCAGCAAGCCGAGCAAGCAAAGCAACAGAAGCATCGCAACTTTTAACCGCTTTCTCACCGATAACACCTGCCTTCGTAGACATTGTAACCGATCGTCGGCGGAAAGCAAAAGAAGCAATAAGTCGGTCGCTTACCGCTCCTTTCGCTTGCTTAGCCCCGTTGCGCCCAGCGGCGCTCGCTCAGCACCTTTTGCAGTACAATAAACAGGAACAGCAGGAAGCCAATTACAATTTTTGTCCACCAGGAGCTGAGTGTGCCCTCAAAGCTGATGATCGTCTGAATGATGCCTTGAATCATGACGCCGAAGAAGGTGCCTGCGATATAACCGACGCCCCCGGTCAGCAAGGTGCCTCCGATGACGACCGCCGCAATCGCGTCCAGCTCCATGCCCATCGCATGCAAGCCGTAGCCGGACAGCATGTAGAACGTAAATACAACGCCGGCCAGCGCGGAGCAAAAGCCGCTGAACGTATACACCATAATTTTCGTGCGGCCAACCGGCAGACCCATCAGCAATGCGGATTGCTCGCTGCCGCCCAGCGCATAGGTGTTGCGGCCGAAGCGAGTGTAGTGAGCGATATACAGGGCAGCCAGCACCACGAGCAGCGCAATAATGACGCTAATCGAGACGAAGTTGCCGCCCGGCAGCTGGACCTTCGTTTGCGCGATGCTGGTGTAGAAGGGGTTGTCAATCGTAATTGTATTGATGCTGATCACATAACAGAGCCCGCGAGCCAGAAACATGCCAGCCAACGTCACGATAAACGGCTGAATGTTAAAATGATGAATGATCGCTCCCATCACCGTTCCGAACGCCGCCCCCATCAGCAGCACAAGCGGAATGACGACCAGCGGCGGCCAACCGGCCTGCACGAGACTGGCAGAAACCATCGTCACCAGCGCAATCATCGAGCCGACCGACAAGTCAATGCCTCCGGACACGATGACGAAGGTCATCCCGGCCGCTACGATGAACAGAAACGCATTGTCAATCAGCAAGTTTAAAAAGACCTGGGCCGAGAAAAAACCGGTGTAGCGGAAGGAGCCGACTGCCACCATCAAAATAAATAACCCGATTGTCACCACAATGGGAATATACTGCCGTTTAAGCATGCTGCTTCACCTCCTGCTGATCGGCCGCTTGGACACGGCTGCGCTTGCGATTCATGATGGCTGTGCGGAATTGCTCCGATTGAATGAGACAAACCGCAAGTACGACAAACGCCTTGACCACGAGCGTAATTTCCGGCGGCACGCCGATCATATAAATGGTCGTCGTCAGCGTCTGGATGATCAACGCGCCGATCAGCGTCCCGGTCAAATAAAACCGGCCGCCGTTCAGCGACGTGCCTCCGATGACAACGGCCAAAATCGCATCCAGCTCGTACCATAAGCCCGCATTGTTGCCGTCCGCGCTCGACACGTTCGAGCTTAAAATCAGCCCGGCGATCCCTGCGCACAGCCCGCAAAACATGTACACAAACAGCATGACCGTTCTCGACCGAATGCCGGCCAGACGGCTTGCCGTTGGCTTGCAGCCGACCGATTCGATAAACAGGCCGAGCGCCGTTTTGCGGGTCAGCAGCACAGCGGCGATAAACACGGCAGCCACGATAAAAACAGAGAACGGAAGCGTCGCCGCCGAGCCTGCCCCGATAAATTTGAACGGCGAGCTGGATACGGTAATAATCTGACCGTTTGTGATCAGCTGCGCAATGCCGCGACCGGCTACCATCAAAATCAAGGTGGCGATAATCGGCTGAATGCCGACGCCTGCAACCAGAGCGCCGTTCCAGACGCCAAGCAGGATGGACAGCAGCAGTGCGGCCCCCACGGCCATAAACACAAGACTGATTGCATCCTGGTTACTTCCTTTGCTGAGGATCAGACACGATATCGCTCCCGCAATCGACACGACGGAGCCAACGGACAAGTCGATCCCCTTGGTGGCGATTACCAGCGTCATCCCAATGGCCACCAGCATTAACGGCGCCCCGAAATTCAGGATGTCGATCAAGCTTCCATACAGATGACCGTCCCTCATCTTGATGGAAAAAAAGTCCGGTGAATAAATCAAGTTAAATAACAGCAACGCGCCCAATATCGCCAAAGGCCAAAACAAGTGGTGCTTCAGCATCATTCTCATCCTCCCGCAATCGCCTGCATGACATGGCTTTGACTCATCTCGTCTCCGGACATCTCCTTCACCTTCCTGCGGTCCCGCAGAACCGCGATCCGGTCGCTAACCCGCAGCACTTCCTCCAGCTCGGAGGAAATAAACAGCACCGACATTCCTTTTTGCGCCAAGGACAGCACCAGCTTCTGAATCTCGGCCTTCGCGCCGATATCAATGCCTCTCGTCGGTTCGTCCAGAATGAGCAGCTGCGGCTCTGTCAGCAGCCAGCGCGCCAGCAGCACCTTTTGCTGATTGCCTCCGCTCAGGTTTTTGATCAGATGCTCAGGATTCGGCGGATTGATATTCAGCGCCTTGATATACGTATCCGCGATTTCATCCTGCCGCTTGCGCGAAATCGTCTTGAACAGGCCCTGCGAGGCCTGCAAGGCGAGAATCATATTTTCCCTGACGGTCAGATCGTCGATAATGCCTTCCGTCTTCCGGTTCTCGGAGCAAAAGGCGATGCCGTGGTCGACCGCCTGTCGCGGGGTCTGAATCGTCGCTTTGGCGCCCGCCAGCTTGAATTCCCCGGTATCCGCGCGGTCTGCCGCAAAAATCAGCCGTGCCAGCTCGGTGCGCCCGGAACCGAGCAGTCCGGCCAGGCCGACGATTTCCCCTTTGCCAATCGACAAGTCGATCGGCTCGATCGTTCCTTTTTTACCAAGGGCTACCGCCTCCAGCAGCAGCTCCTTCCGGGCCTTGACGCCGCCGGACGATTTCGGAAGCTCCTCCAGCAGATGCAGCTCCTTGCCGATCATTTTGGACACCAGCTCTATGCGGGGCAGCTCCTTGGCCTTATATTCCCCTATAAATTCTCCGTTGCGAAGAATGGTTATTCGATCCGAAATTTCATAGACCTGATCCAGAAAGTGAGTAACAAACAGAATCGCCATACCCTCCTGCTTCAGCCTGCTCATCACCGCAAACAGCTGCATGACTTCTCCGCGGTCGAGACTGGAGGTCGGTTCGTCCAGGATCAGCACCTTGGCCGAAATATTGACCGCCCTCGCGATGGCGATCAACTGCTGAACAGCGACCGAATAAGCATTCAACGGCTGTGTCACATCAATATCAAGATTCATGCGTTTTTTCAGCAGCAGCTGCGCTTCCTGATTCATTTTCTTCCATAAAATACGGCCGAAACGACGCGGCTCGCGGCCGATGAACATATTTTCGGCGACCGACAAATTGGGACACAAGTTCACTTCCTGGTACACCGTGCTGATGCCTGCGGATTGAGCATCCTGCGGACTATGAATATGAATCGGCTTCCGGTCCAGAACGACACTGCCCTGATCAATCGGATGAACGCCGGTCAGCACCTTGATCAAGGTCGATTTTCCGGCGCCGTTTTCGCCCATCAGGGCGTGTACTTCCCCAGGAAACATTCGAAAGCTTACGTTCGAGAGCGCCTTGACTCCCGGAAACTGTTTGTGGATTCCCGACATCTGCAGAATCGGTTGATTGGCGTTCACGGTCATGTCTCTCCCTCCATGCGGAAGCCGCTCCGATCCCGCGCAGGTTCAGGAGCGGCTTCCCTTCTGTATATCATGCTAAATACGAGAGGCTAACGTTTAGTATTGGCGGTTCGGCAGCTCGCGCTTCGCGTCCTCCGATGTGAACACGCCCTCTTTGGTCACGATGCGCTTCGGCACTTCTTTACCGGCAACGACATCCTTCACAGCCTGCATCAGTTGAGGTCCGAGCAGCGGGTTACACTCGACGATAAAGTTGATTTTTCCTTCGCTGGCCGCTACAAAGCCGTCCTTGACGCCGTCAACCGAGATGATAATAATGTCTTTCCCCGGCTTCAGACCGGCCGCTTCGATCGCCTGAATCGCGCCGAGCGCCATGTCGTCGTTATGGGCGTACAGCACATCAATATCTTTGTGCGCTTTCAGGAACGCCTGCATAACTTCTTTACCTTTGGCGCGTGTAAAGTCGCCCGTCTGCGAAGCGATTACTTTCAGGTTCGTGTTCGACTTGATAATTTCCTCGAAGCCCGCTTTGCGGTCATTGGCCGGGGCGGAGCCTGTCGTTCCTTGCAATTCAACAATGTTGACGGTTTCCTTCGCATCCTTATATTTGTCAGTCAGCCATTTGCCGGCGCGACGGCCCTCCTCGACGAAGTCCGAGCCGATAAAGGTCGCATACAAGGATGTATCCTTCGAATCAACGGCACGGTCGGTCAAAATGACCGGGATTTTCGCATCCTTCGCTTCCTTCAGCACCGTATCCCAGCCGGACTCTACAACCGGCGAGAAGGCGATGACGTCAACCTTTTGCTGGATATAGGTACGGATCGCTTTGATCTGGTTTTCCTGCTTCTGCTGCGCGTCGGAGAACTTCAAGTCGAAGCCCGCTTCCTTCGCCGAATCCTGAACCGACTTCGTATTGGCCGTTCTCCAGCCGCTCTCCGCTCCGACCTGGGAAAAGCCGAGCGTAATTTTTTTGTCGGCCGCTGGAGCCGGTTTCGACTCGCTGGCCTTCTCGGCCGGCGCCGCTCCGCTTGTGCCGCTTGCTCCGCTTGTACCTGTTGCCCCTCCGTTACCGCAAGCGCTTGCGAGCAGCATCACCATCGCCGCTGCCACCATCATCCCCAGTTTCTTCTGCTTCATGTCTGTTCCTCCCTTTCATTCACCTTTTCGTGTCGGTGTAAGCTGATTATAAGCGGATCGGAAAAACAGTTATACGGAGTTTTATGGTCGCGTTTTTATAAATTTTTGGGTGAAATCAAGCAAACGTTCGTTTTTTTGCAAAAACTTTGTGTTATTTTATCCGATGATTGCGTTTTCATCTACGTTGGTACATAATCAATTCACAGATCATCCAATTTAGAAGCCATGACATGATCATGATATGGAAAGGAAATGAATACGCATGAACCTGTTCGGACGCATTTCCTCCAGCCTGAGAGCCAAGCTGCTGACCATGTTTGTGGTCTTCACCTGTCTCCCCTTAATGATCGTAGGGCTTGTTTCTTATCAGAAATCATTCGATACCGTGCTGCGCAACAGCAAAGCGGACAAAATGATTGTCGCCGAGCAGATGGCGAGAAATATGGACGCGTTGTTCGAGGATACAGGCAAGCTGCTGGAGCTGGAAAAAAATCCGCATGTGCTGAAATTCCTTTTCTCGCAAAATAGCGATACGTACGAGGAGGCCAAGGATGTGCTGCGGACAATGGATTCGTACCGGCAAACGTACCAGTATGAAAACGTCCTGAACATTACGATGATCAATTTGTACGGCCGTGGGATCAGCGAGCGCAAGGGCGTATTTCAGCTGGATCGCAACCCGCTGCGCAATCCCCACTTTGCGCATTTGCTGCAGCATCCGAACGCGGTGCTGAATCTTCCCTCGTCATCCTCCAGGCTGGCTCCGCTGGACGGCTTTCATTATGAAGGCAATGTCATCTCGATCATGGCGACAGTGAAGCAGCGAATTACGCATGAGGTGATCGGATTTATGGTCATTGACCTCGACGACAACATCGTCAAGCCCTTTGTCGATCATGCCTCCATCGGCGAGAGCGGCTTTTTCTTTGTTGTCGACGCGGAAGGAGCCCCCATCTTTGTCCCCTCGCATCAGGAGGGGCAAGAGCTGTTTCCGAAGACGCTGCATTTGCTACAGGAGCTGCAGGCGTCGGACAACGGCTATATCCTGAATACGGGCGGCAAGCCGATCTTCCTGTTCACCGCCGCCTCCGACAAAACCGGCTGGAGCATTGTCGGCAGCGTTCCGCTGCAGGAAATTGTCCGGGAAGCCAATTCAATCCGGCAATTGATCATTGTCAGCGTGGCGCTCAGCATCGTGTTTGCGATTACGCTGCATTTCTTCGTCTCCGCCCGGCTGACCCGGCCGCTGCATGTGCTCAAAAACAAAATGCAGCATGCCGCCTCCGGCTTTTTCGAAGCCAAGGTAACCCCGGACGGCCGCGATGAAATTGCCGATTTGGGCAGAAGCTTCAATACGATGCTTGATCAAATTCGCACGCTGCTGCAGCGGAGCATCGAGGAGCAGCAGCAGATCAAAAAAGCGGAGCTGCGCGCGCTCCAGGCGCAAATCAATCCGCATTTTTTGTATAACACGCTGGAGTCCATCATCTGGATGGCCGAAGCGAACAAAAAGGATCAGGTCATTCAGCTCGTCATGTCCTTATCCAAGCTGTTCCGAATCAGTTTGAGCAAAGGACGGGACTGGATCACGATCGACAAGGAGCTGGAGCATCTGCAAAGCTACCTGACGATCCAGCAAATGCGGTATCGGGATATTTTGACGTACGACATTTCCGTCGAGGAGCGGTTTACAAGCTTTCCCATTCTGAAAATGACCCTGCAGCCCATCGTTGAAAACGCGATTTATCACGGAATTAAAAACAAGCGGGGACAAGGTCGAATCTCCATCCGCTGCTATACCGACGATAACCAGATCATTACCTGGGTAGTCGAGGATAACGGCGTCGGCATGCCGGAAAGCCGGCTTGAGCAGGTTCGGCGCGCATTGTGCGAATCCCATCCTCCCGAGGAAACAGGCAATGAAGTATCGGGCGGCTTCGGCCTGCACAATGTGCATCAGCGGATACGGTTATATTACGGAGAGCTTTACGGGGTTCAGGTGGAAAGCAGGCCTCAGGAAGGCACGACAGTCACGATACGCATTCCGATGAAAACCGAGGTGAGGTTCAAATGAAAAAGGTGCTGCTCGTCGACGATGAAATTTTGATTCGGGAAATGGTGCGTGATTGCATTCGTTGGGAGGAAGAAGGGTTTCTGTACTGCGGAGACGCTCAGGACGGGGAAATCGCGCTGCCGATGATCGAGGAATTGCGCCCCGATATTATCATTACGGATATTATGATGCCCTTCATGAACGGGCTGGAGCTCAGCTCGGTTGTTCGCAGCCGTTATCCTGACGTGAAAATCATCATTTTAAGCGGTCACGAGGATTTCGAATATGCCCGGGCTGCGCTGCGCATGGGGGTCAGCGACTATTGCCTGAAGCCGATCCGGGCCCGCGATCTCATCGAGCTGCTGCGCAAAGCCAGCGATTCGATCGACAAGGAACGCGATATGCAGGCCGCTATCGACAAGCTGAAGCAGTCCGAGCTGGAGAAGGTACAGCTGACCCGTGAGAAGCTGCTGAATGATCTGTGCGGCGGATTTATGTCAACAGCCGAAGCTCTTCATTTGAGCGCCTCGTTGTCCCTCCAGCTGCAGGCGCGGTTTTATGTTGCTGTGGTTGCAGATGTCCGGTATCCGGAGCCTTCGGCGCCTCCGCAGCCTTTGACGCAGCCGGACGCTGCGGACGGTACACCGGCGGAAACCGCGCTCCTGCGCAAGCTTCAGCAGCTGCTTGATACTACCGGCAGCTCAGAGGCGGAAAGCACGCTTGCCTATAAGCTCCAGCAGTTGCTTAATCGTTCCGACCAGCTGGCCTTCAAGCGAAGCCGGTCCGAAACCGCCTGGCTGCTGCAAGGAAATTCGCTGGAGCAGCTCAAGGAGGAGTTGGAGCTGTATAAGGAACTGCAAGCGCTGACGGCCAAGCCGGACCCCCACATGTCAGTAACCGCATCCGTTGGCATCGGCAGCGTCCAGGATCGGCTGCAAGGGGTTCATCTTTCCTTCCTGGAAGCCGTCGAGGATATGCACTGGCGGAGGCTGTCCCGGCAAAACCTGCTTACTTTGCAGGAATCAGCCTCGGCGTCGATGGAGCACTATGTGTTCCTGGACCGCAGCAAATTTGTGGATTTTCTGAAAGTCGGCTCCCCTGCCCAGCTGCAGACATTTGTGCAAGGCTATGTGCTGACGCTCAAGGACGTGAACTGGTCCTCCTCTCCGATCGGCTACTACATCCTGAACGACCTGACCTTGGAAGTGTTCCGTTCTGCGAAGGACATGTACCGTCACCGGGAAGCTCCCGAGGAAGCGCTGCATCTGCTGCAGCAGGTGCTTCGCTCAGTCCGCTCCCTGCAGGAGGCAACCGATTATTTGCTGCAGCTGACGAACCAGTTCTGGACCTGGCGAAATCAAACGAACGACAAATATGGCGAAATGCTGCTCAAGGTGCAGGATTATATCCAAGCCCACTATGACAAGGACACAATTTCGCTGCAGGATGCGGCGGACTTTGTGAAGGTAAGCCCGAGTCATCTGAGCAAAGTGTTCAGTCAAGAAATGAACCGCACCTTCGTTGAATATTTGACCCATGTCCGCATACGGAAAGCGATGGAGCTGCTCAAAACGACTTCGGCCAAATCGTATGAGGTCGCCTATAACGTCGGTTATCATGACGCCCATTATTTTTCGAACCTGTTCAAGCGCATAACCGGCATGACGACCCGCGAATTCAAGAAACACGGGAATATGGAGGACGTTCTCTCCCAGATGGAGGGAGGCGGAGCCAATGACGCCTAGACCAGCCAGGACGGTCATCAGACTGCTGCTTGTGTTGCTTGTGTTGCTTGTGCTGCTGACGGCAGGCTGCAAGAACGCCCCCGTTCCGGAGGAAGCCGCCTTCCCCCGAACGCCGAACGCCGCTGCGCCAGCCGGAGACAAGGACAAGGAAGCGCTTCGGCCGCTGACCTTCGGCATTTTATATCCGCTGGCACATCCGTTTTATGAAATGATCACTCAAACAATGGAGGCCCAGGCCGCCCCGCAGGCCGTCAGCCTCGTCGTCAAAGCTCCGGACGAGGTCAATCTGGAGCAGCAAATGCGGATGATGGAGATGATGATCAAGCAAAAGGTGGACGGCATTGCGATCAGTCCGATTGACCCGGAGGCGCTGACGCCCCTGATTGATAAAGCTGTCGAGGCCGGCATCCCCGTCATTTGCTTCGAAACCGATGCGCCGTCAAGCCTGCGGCTTGCCTACATCGGCGCCGACCCTGAAGCGAAGGGCAAGCTGATGGGCGAAATTATCGATCGAAAATTAAAAGGCAAAGGGATGATCATCATCGAAAGCGGGCTTTCCAACTCCGCTCACAAAAACCGCGAGCTGCAGTCGATTCTCGGCTATTTGAAATCCAACAGCAGCAGCGTGCAAGTGCTGGAGGTTCGGCACCACGAAGGCCAGGCTGAGCGCGCGCTGACCGATCTGGAGCAGATGATCGACGCCCACCCTCACTTTGACGCGCTGGTTACTCTGGATATCGTCTCCAGCTCCACTTCGATTCTTGTCTGGAAGGCGCAAGGGCTAAAGCGAAACCTGCTTACGTTGGGGATGACTCCGGAGGTGAAGAAAGCACTCGAAAACGGCCAGATCACCTCGGTCATCTCCGAGAACGAGCAGCATTGGGGCAAGCTCCTGGTGGATAGCCTGCTCCTCGCTTCCAGCTCGAAGCATGTCCCTGTCCATGTGGACACCGGACTTCGCGAAGTGACGGCCGCAGAGCTCAAGCTTACGGGAGGACCTTGAAGGCTCGCAGACCGTCCAAATGGCTTCTAAACGGATTCGTAAGCGGGTTGTAGGCAGGCTTGTAAGCGGGCTCGTAAGCGAACCCCAGGCTGCTCCCTGTGAGGGGCAGCTTGAGGTGGCGTGCAGATGCCCCCGCTAAGGCTGGCTTTCTTCCCCTCCAGCTTGTCGTGCTGTATGCATTCGCTGACGATCTGCGAATTGACAGCCTGTTCCAGCCTGTGTAAGCCTCATGTGCAAGCAATGTTTTTCCAGGCGCGTCTGCTCGCTATACGACGTTGCAACACCGCTCACTCCCCGCTCCGGTACGTAAACTCAGTTGTGACAATGGCAATCAGGTCGCCGTCGCTCAATCGACGCGCCTGGTATGGAACCAGCAGTTCCCCGTTGACGCGAGTGCCGTTGCTGGAGCCGAGATCCTTGATCATCACCCCTTCCTGCTCACGGATCAACTCGGCGTGCAAACGAGACACTCCTGCTTCCTCCAGCACATAATCTACGTCAGCACCTTGTCTGCCGATCAGAAAGCTCGCTTTGGCAAGCGTAATTTTATTGAATACTCCGGCCCGATACGTCTCCAGGCACTCCTCGCCCTTGGCCCCCTTGCTACCCGACAACTGCGCCGGGGACAGCACAACTGTCCGGGCAGGCTGACGCAGCAAGGTTGTCCGCCCGTCCAAATCACCCGACTGCAGCGTCTGCGCTGCTGCTCCGGACAAGCCGACGCTTTCCAAAAACGAACGGCCATCCCCGCTCCAGTCCGGTTGGTTACGCGACGGCGCAACCGGCGGCAGCCGGCCGGTTCCGGCTCTTGTTGTTGGCCGTTGATCGGCATACGACTGATTCGGGGACCCGACGCGGATACCTCCGACAAACCCCGGCTGCTGCGTGAACAACGATTGGCCCGCATATGCTTGCGCCGTCGTCCCTGCGCTGACGCCCCCGGCAAACCCGTTCGGCTCCATGTTCCCTTGCTGTCCCGACTCACTCAACATTTGTCCGTCGTCCCGCAGCTGCTTCGGTTCTGCTCCACGTGTCATACGCTGCAGCATTCCCATCCCAATCCCCACGATGACAACCGAGCCACCAGCACATAAGTACAGCAGTTGTTCTTCAGGACGATCGGCATACAGCTTCCACAGCAAGCTTAATGTCATGATCATCCCCAGCACGACAAGCAGCCGCGGGGAGCGTGCTTTGCCGCCCCTGCCAGCCCCTCCAAACGCCCCTCGCAGTCCGCCGCCGCTAACAACACCGCCCGCTTCGACCCCATGCCCCGTGAAATGGCGGCCCCATCCATCGGGGCCTGCCACTTGACCCGGCTGCTCCGGCTCCGGCAACTCCCATGCCCGGTAAGCCGCCGCTTCGACAGCTTCCGTAGTAGAGCTCCCCGCTGCTGGCTCCACTTGGCTCACCTGGCCTGATAACGGAAAACGGTTTCCTCTGATGATGGGATCGGAGAACGCTGCCTGACCGCTGCGCTGGTAATCCGCTGCAGCAGCCCGCAATCCGGCTGACGCTTCTGACCGGTCGCCAGGACTGGACAGCTTTTCCAGCTGTCGATGAATCAACTGCTTCAGCTCAGGCAAATGAAACGTCTCCTCCTGCATTAGCCGCAGCACCTCCGGGTAACCCTCCCCCCGAAGCTCACGAACCCGCTGCAGCCATCTGGTTGCCAGCAGCTGCAAGTCGGCGGCAACGCTGCTTTTGCCCTCCAGCTGTTTGACAGGCAAATAAGTAAAATAAAGCTGCTCCCGCCCTTCTCCGCAAAATATAAACTCCTCATGCAGCACAAACCGTTCCGGCTGGAGCATGTTCATGGCGCTGTCAGCCAGCACCTCAACCACCTGCAGCAGCAGCGAATAATATTGCTGCATCGTAATACGGTCCAGGCGCAGCGCCTGGGCCAGCATTCGTTTTCCGGATACATCGTAGTACAATGTACACTGTCCATCCCTGGCTCCCAGCTTCAGCTCCAGCAGCCTTGGAATGCGATTGGCCGTCAGCATCCGCAGCTGAAGCTCCGCTAATTCTTCCCGCTTGAGCCCGGCTTCAGCCGAGATCGCCAGCTCATGCCTGTATTGCCTGACAAATTCGACCTTGAGACCGTACAGCGTTTGCGCCAAGCTTCTTCACCCCGTTTCAGTTGCACCCTTTACCGGCGTACTGTCTGATCTCAGCCTGCTCAGAATTAAAGCTCATAAAATGTGCTGCCAAGCCAAAAAAGCATACACCGAGCCGGGAAGCACCGCCCACATAAACGGAAAACGGAGCCGTTCGTGCTCATCCACAGGCTTCGTCAGCACCTTTAAATCCCGGAACAGCCACAATCTCAGCAGCACGCCAAAGATCCCTTTAAACCGCCGTACCCGATCATGCCGCCAACTGAATACAGCCAACGCGATCAGCCCTGCGAAGCAAAGCGACACGGCCATCGCATACAACACGAACGCTGCACCAGTGACGGCCCCCAAAGCAGCAAACAGCTTCACATCGCCTGCCCCGACACCTTTGCAGACGTACAGCAGCAGCATCGGGATAAAACCAGCAAATAGCCCTGCCACAGACCCGGCCAGTCCTTCCCAGCCAAACGCCAAGGTATGGCCCGTCAGTCCCAGCGCAGCGCCGGTCGCCGTCAACCAATTCGGAATGATTCGCCTGCGTACATCCGTCACAAAAGCAACCGCCAGCAGCAAACCGACCGCCCACCATTCCATCCCGTTAGCCCCCAATCCAGGCACGCTCTCTGGCCTGCTTCCGCAGTACAATGGATCGCTTGTAAAACGGCAGCAGCAACGTGTATTCGTATTGCGCCTCTATGACCACATCAGCCGATGTTCCGTTGATCAGATCAGGGAGCTGCAGGTCTGTGACCTGAAACTTTTCCGGTCGCAGCACGCTGGAACCGGCAAGCTGAGCGATCACAGGCGTAGCGGCCGCTGCCGCTTTACGCCGCGCCGCCTGCTTCCAGGCCTCAGTCTGTTCGCCAGCCGCGGCTTCCATCCCGGTCCGGACATTTTTTTCCCATTCGACAAGCTGTAAAATCGGCTCCGGAATAAACCGGCCGTATTCCTGGGCAAAGGACTCGGCTTCCACCACTGCAGCCTGAGCACTCTTGCCTTGAGCGATGGCCTGATCCAGCCAACCTGCCGGGCCGCTGGCAGCCCAGCGCTGTCGAGCTTCCTGCACAAGCCGCTCTACCGGGTACATATCAGCGGCAATGACTTTAGCCGACTCGGACACTGCCGACTGCAGCGCCATGTCACACTGAGCCAGCCGAAGCATGGACACAAACAGCAGCAGCAGCGACACAAACAACGGCAGCACCAGCGCCGCCTCAAGCACGATGCCGCCCTCTTTCGACTGGATAAAGCCTGCATGGCCCCTGTTTACCGGCAGGCTTTCCGTAGACATACGACCTCTCCTTCCCTGCAAGATCCGCTCCCTCCCTTCCACCCGCTTCGCCATCACGCCACGCTGCCTCGCGTTTCCCCGCTCCCGTTAATCCTGCATTAATAGCGAAAATCCGCCGACTTCGTCACCAGGCAGCGCGACGCCTCTCGGCCGCAGCCCCCGAAGCCGTCCGCTCCCGTCCAGCGCAAAATACCGCTCATAAACCAAAACCGGAATGAACTGGTTGCCTGCGCTGAAGCGTACGTCGCAGCGGTGGACAGATCAATGGAGGTGTTATGATGGATCAGCGCCTGTATACGCGACAACAGCACGCTTTCTTGGCTATGCAGCAGTAAAAAAACGCGCAAATAGTCTCTGTAGTTCATCGTAATGCCCGGATTCAGCTTGCGCGACACCGCGACCTCCTCGCCGGCGACCAGACTAGACATGTCAAGCTGGGCCCGAATCGCCCCCTCGCTGACAGCAGCCAGCAGCACCAGCAGCGGAGAGCCGGCGGCAGCAAGCGCTTCGTTGCGCGACTCTGTCAGCGCTTCGGCCATACCAACCGCCAGCCGAAAGGCAAACATTTCCGCGTAAGCAAGCGATATATTTCCCGCGCAAGAATCCGCTCCATAAATTAAATATTCCACCTCCTGGTTCGTCAGCGGATGCTGCTCTGGCTGTGACAGCTCCTTGGAAACGTGCGGTGCGCCGGCTGCATCCATACCCAGACCAAGCGTCCGATAACTGAACTTGGTTACCGCATATTCATCTACATAAAATTCATCGCGGAGCTCCGTCAGCAAGTTTTCCAGACCGGCTGCCAGCTTGAGCGCGCCGAGCCCAGCCTGCTCGGCCTTGTCAAGCGGCACGGCCGGGATCGCCTCGCCTCCCGACGCTGCTGCATTCCGCTCCATATAGGTGCGAAACAGCCCCGCAGACGGAGGCGACAATTTCCGATTTCCCTCCAGCTGCTCATACATCGCAGCAAACGGATCGGCCCCGCCAGATAAGCTGCACGCCCCCAGCCCCTTCTTCACTTCATGCAATACAGCTTCTGCCTTGGAGCGCTGCTGACGCTGGGCTTCCCCGATCTTGCGCCTGCTCGCCTGCTGGCTCGTTACCGTCGGTGACATGCGGGCCGCTGTCGCTTCAATCGCACTTTGATAGCCATCCAGCGCCTGTAGCGTCGTGGCGGATTTTTGCTGCGTAAACCAGATGCCGTCATTCATCTGCGCGTCAAACCCTGCAAATTGGGCGACTGCCCCAACCACATCCGCCTGCCACGCATCCAGCTCCTGCCGACTGAGAATCTGGATACCGGCATACGTTTGCGTTTCGGTAGCGTTCAATAGCGAAGCTTCCCCACCGTCTCCGGCTCCGCGGATACGCGCCAGCTCCTGCTCAACGGCGGCATTGGATTCAACAGCCAGCCGATGACTCTGCTGAAACGATTGCAGCAACGACTGAAGCTGCGGCAGCTCGGCCTGTGTTTTCGTACGGATGACAAGCAGCAGCTCCGCATACCGGGCAAAGTTGCGCAGCAGCTCCTCGTAATCGCCCATCAGCTGCGCCGCCGCCTGGTATTCCATCTGTAGGCGCGATTTTGTTTCACTCAGCTGAACGAGGGCAGGAACGGCAGCTGTGCCCGCCTTGACCAGCGAGGCCATTGACGCATCCAGGCCGCGCAGCTGCTGCTCCAAGGCCTGGATTTGCGCTTTCGTCTGCTGAAGCGAAGCCTGCACATTTTCCAACGTATGTATCCCTATTTTCGCGCTAAGCGCATCCAGATCACGCAGCTGTGTACGGTAAAAGGGAGTACTATCCGCAGCCTGACGGCGCAGCTGCTCAAATTGCTGCCACGCTTCCTCCAGTCGGCTGTGCCGTTCCTCCAGCAGCTTCTCCAGCCGAACGGCCCGTTCTCCAAAGCGCTGCGTTTGCCCCAAATTAGCTGCGACTCCGTTTTTCTTCCACTTGTCCAGCAGCTCCAGCGAATAGCTGAGCGGTGCGCGATATTTCATTTCCTCCAAAATGTGCCGCTTCAAAATCGCATGATTGGACAGCGGGTACATCGCGGTGACACCAACAACGCCTGCCTCCGGCTCCAGCTTCTGCTCCATCCAGACAAATCGCTCCTCACCGTCAGAAACCGTCAAATTACGGGCTAGGGTGTCCGTGAGCCTTTTGTTGAGATCGGCGCCGCCGTCCGTTTCGAGCGCAAACAAACCGTACAGCTGCAAAGGCTTTGAAAAACCGGCCATCACAGACCGGACGCCCGCCTTCAGCGCCAGCTCAGCCTGCCGGTCGGCTGTTCGCCAGCGAAGCACATCAATCAGCAGCCCGAACAGCAGGAGCAGCGGCAGCAAAATAAGCATCAAATATACGGATACAGCCCCATCCTCACGCCGGAATCGGCTGGCTGGCCCCGAAGCCATGTGAAATTCCCACCTTCCCGTCTATTCATGAAGCACAATGACGATCCCGTGCCGTTCGATCTCACGCTGCAGCGCCTGCTTTAGCTG
Source organism: Paenibacillus sp. sg306046 (assembly GCF_059821225.1). NCBI lineage: Bacteria > Bacillati > Bacillota > Bacilli > Caryophanales > Paenibacillaceae > Paenibacillus > Paenibacillus sp. sg306046. The sequence goes on along the minus strand of NZ_JCAMRT010000008.1, from coordinate 16,791 downwards.
AACCTGCTCCTGCCTGGAAAGCTTGAAGAAATGCCAGACGACCCCCTTCACCTGTGTACCAGCCTTGAGCAGCTCGGCATCCTTGAGCAGCTGGACCTCGCGCAAATTTTTTTCATTAAACGTATAATAAGCTTGATGAGCGACGCCCGAAGCGTCCAACGCATCAATGACCCGCTTCGTGCCAGGGGCCACCTGCACCGTCTTCTCCGTACCGTTGACGAGCAGACGCACATATTGGGCAGCCGAAGCATGCGACGTAATCGGCGGACGGCTGGCCGAGCCGGTCACCGGCTCTTTCATTAAGGCCAGCGCCGCCTTGGGCTGGATTCGCCCTTGAATTTCGGCAATAAAGGTACGGGTAAGATCGGTCAATCGAATGATTTCGACCGGATCGGTCACATGCGAGGCTGCATCGGCTTCCAGCCGGGACGAGCCTTGAAACCAGCCCCTGACGAAATTCGGCTGCTGAACAGGCCGCAGCAGGCTCGAACGGACGATCCGAAACAACCCGTAATGCCGGTAAGACAAGCCTCCCTGCAATTGGGCATCCAGTTCGCCAGCCGCCCGCAGCAGCTTGCCGGAGACGCCCCCCGAACCGGCCGCCGCGCCTCCCGCACCGCCGCCCGCCCGAGCCCCGGGCACTTGAACCTGGATCGGCGCAAACGACTGGCCGACGTTCAGCCATTGGGATAAGCCATCGGCGGCAAGCCGCCAGTACAGCCCGTCGCTTGCTGTCGGATGAACGGCCCCGGTGACATAGTCCTTGCTGCTGTTATCCCAAATGTACGCGGTACGCTCCGCCGACCGTCCGGCGCTTGCATACAGGCCGGTCTGCTGGTAGCTGTATGCCGCCACAACGAGCAGCACCAGCGTTACCAGCAAAATAACGGGCAGCGTCATTGCCGCCTCCAGCGTAAACTGCCCGCTGCGCTCCTGCCAGAACCGGCTGGCTGGGCCCGCGCCATAAGATTCCCCGCCTGTCTGCTGCCGCTCGACGGCTTTGATCACGGCTTCGCAGCAGGGGGGCTTAACATATCGCCATCTCCCCGAATGCGGTCATTTTCGATCTTGATTTCGGCATCGGCTTTATTGAACAGATCGCCCATCCATTTGATCAGCCACTTCCTGAATGCGATTGCAATAATGATTAAAACGGCAATGATAAGCAATATTTCCAACGTACCCAAACCGTCCTCCTCATTCCAAAATTGCTGCCATGCCTGCAGGATCGTTGGGGCAGCAGGCTTGTTCACAGCTTCATCTATAAGCTCGTTCAGCGACTCGCGCACCGGATTGCTCGTCCGCATGTGTCCGGAAAGTCCTGTCCCAACAAGCTCTGTTGTCCAACCTGACAGATGACTACGCGTAAATAGCGTTAAAGCATTCATGCGTGCGTTCCTCCTTCGTTCTCATGTAAGCATGATTCTTCACGACAGTCGGTTTGACCCGTCGCCAGTCTCCGGCTGTCTTTCCTCATGCGCCTTCAGCCTCCTCCAGTAAGCTTTACCCCGCCAGCATCAGCGCCGGCACGGCTACAATGACCATGACCACGAAAAAAATCAGCACCATCGGGAATACGAGCTTCGACGAAGCTTCCTCACCGAGCGTTTTGGCCAGTGCCTTGCGTTTATCCCACAACGTCATGGACAGCTCGCGCAGCGACACCAGCATTTCATCGCCGCCGCGCTTGTAATTTAGCAGCAGCGTTGTCGTGAACAAGGTCGTTTCCTGCAGCGAACACCGTTTGCTGAACTCCTCCAGCGCCTTCGCAAATGATCCATTCATCCGCAGTGAATTTGCCACCTCGTTCAGCTCCTGCCGAAGCGGATTCACGGAACCTGCTGTACGTTCGCTGTTTCGCACGATGGCCTGCTGCACCGTCTCCCCGGCGCCGACGAGCAGCATCAGCTGATTCAGCGCCTCCGGCAGCTCGATCAGCATCGCTCTTTTTTTACGCAGCAGCTTTACCTGCTCCTGCTTGTACAGCACAAACGGCGCTGCCGCCGCGCACAATGCGCCGTACAGCAGCATTTCCGGCTCATCGTCCATCAGCGCGCCGAGCGCCGTAAAAAACGCTAGGCAGCAGCAGCCCACAAGCAGCGCCCGTACCGTAAACCAGCGGGTACGCGCCAATGCCTGCCGCGCTCCATGCAGACCAAGCATCACCTGATGCACCTTGTGCAGCGGCTCGCTCAGCTTATCCGACAGGTGCAGCTTCTCCAGCACAGCCAGCGCAGCGGCAGCCAGCCAATACAAAGCATCGCGCTGCGTCAGCTGCCAATGCTCCGCCAGCCAAACGGTATAGCTGCGATGCGACCACAACGCTACGGCGAGCAAGGCCAAAGCCTGCAGCAGCAGCAAACCAAGCATCCAGGACATCGGCTCACACCTTTATGTTCATGATTTGGGCAATCCATGACCTGCTCAGCCACAGTACAGCCAGCGCTCCAGTCATGACGATCCGCCCCGCCCCCTCATAAAGCGGTTCCATATAATCAGGAGCGGTCCAGGTCATCGTCGCCACAAATACAACCGGCGCTGCGGATAGCAGCTTTGCTTCAAATTTTTTCTGGGCCAGCGTTACCGCCAGATCCTGTTCAATATCCAGCTTTTCCTGAATCAGCATGGAAGTCCGCCGCACCACCTGCACAAGATTGCCGCCTGTCCGCTTGCAAATGACAAATACGTCGGCAAACTGCCCAATTTCCTCCAGCCTCGCACGCTGAGCAAAGCCAAGCAGTGCGGATTCGATGCTTTCTCCGTTATCCAGGCGCCGATTAACAATTTCCAGCTCACGAATAATCATCGTGGAAGAGTCGGGATACAGCAGCCGCAAATCCAGCATCGCACCGCGAAAAGCCGTCTCCATAGATTTTCCTGCACCAAGCGATGTCGAAATCGCAGACAAAAGCTGCTTAAATTGAATTTTCAGCTGCGCCTTCCGGCGCACCAGCAAGCTTTGACGCAGCATGCGCGGAAACCATAAGCCTCCAGGCGCAGCCAGAAGCACAGCGGCCGGATGACGGTAAAACACCCAGGCCAAACATCCGCACAGCAACGCTCCGGCAAAACTCGCCCACCATTTCTGCTTGAAGCTTAGCTCCAGTTGCTCGTAGTCAGTCAACGGCGACGCTTGCTCCTCCTTGGAGACAGCTTTGCCTTTTACCCCCAGCATCGGCCCCGACCGCTGCCGATTCCGCCATGCAGTTTGGACGCCAGGCCATCCTCCGGTCTTCATGCCGATTTTCCCCCGCATATCCTTCGTAATTTGTTGATGCTTCCTTTCGGTTGGCGATCCGGTTTCTCCAAGCCTTACAGCAGGCCGCTTGCCGCCAGCTTGCCCGGTTCAGCCATGGCCGGATACACTGCCTCCAGCGTCCCCAGCACACGGCCATCCGGAGCGTCCCCTCGCTCCACGAACCGGTACACGGGCTGCAGCCTCACCTCCCCTCCGGTCATCCCGACCACTTCGCTGATTTCCGTCACCCGACGACTTCGATCACGCATCCGCTGCACATGCACCATCACATCCAGCGCCGATGCCAACTGCTTGCGCACCACATCCAACGGCAGGCTTGCTCCGCTCAGCACCATCGTTTCCAGGCGGCTGAGCATATCGGCGGTTGAGTTTCCATGGCCCGTGGACATGCTCCCCGAATGCCCCGTATTCATCGCCTGCAGCATATCCAGCGATTCGGCTCCGCGCACCTCGCCAACAATAATCCGGTTGGGCCTCATCCGCAGCGAAGCGCGAATCAGCTCCCGGATTGAAATTTCGCCGCGTCCCTCCGTATTGGCGTTGCGCGTCTCCAGCCGAACAAGGTTCGGCACGCCCCGAATTTGCAGCTCGGCGGAATCCTCGATCGTAATAATTCGTTCATCCGCCGGGATATGCTGCGCCAAAGCGTTCAGAAAGGTTGTTTTACCTGAGCCGGTTCCCCCGCTGATGAAAATATTCAGCTTCGCTTTGACCAATCGAATCAAAAAGGCGGCCGCCTCCGCGCTAATCGCTTCCTTGCGCTGCAGGTCATCAAGTGTCATCGGCTCGGCGGGAAACTTCCGAATCGTCATCGTCGGCCCATTCAGTGCAATCGGCGGCAGCACGACGTGCACACGCGAGCCATCCTGCAGCCGGGCATCCACAACCGGACTTGATTCGTTGACAATCCGGTTTACTCGACCGACGACCGCCTGAATCGTGTCCTCCAGCTTCTCTCGGCTTTCGAAGGCCAGACCGGTTTCCAGCACAGTACCGCGCGTTTCAATAAATATGCGCTCGTGCGAGTTAATCATAATTTCCGTAATATCCGGATCATCAACGAGCGGCTGGATGACATCCAACCCGCGGAAGGAGTTAAAAATATCGCGCACAAGCCGTTTTTTTCGGCCTGCCGTCAAATGTCCGCGCGCGGAACGCGCGAACACCTCCGCTTCAATTAAATCGAGCAGCTCCATATCCGATAACGTGCTGCCATAGTCGATCTGCTCCTGCACGATACGTTTGAGCTCGGCGCGCAGCTCCTGCCAGCTTTGCTCGTCGTTCACCCGCTTCTCCTCCTCGGCCACGTTTAGGCTTTCTGGCATCGCATAAAAGCTAAATTCCATCAAACCCTGCTACAGCTCACGTTGCTCTCGTCGGATCGGGCTCGGCTGTAACACATCCCGGCACATGCCCTGCCCGCGGGCAAGCCGTCATTTTAACCGTACTCCAACATGCGGTTCATCTGCTGACCCGTTGTACGCCCCTGACCAGTGCCGCCGCGTCATCCGCAAAACCTCTGACCAGCATCCCGTCCACGCAGGCCATGCTTTTCCACTCCGGCACATAGGGCAGCTGACCGCTGATCAGAATCGAACAGGCGCGGAAATCATTCAAGCGCTCACCCGTATGCCGGTTATGCAAAAAACGCACCTTTTCCAACAGCCGTCTGGCTTCCTCGCCGTTTCGTTTGCGCAGTGCCGTCAAGCAGTCGCTTGTTTTCCTGAGCTGGACACAGTCATCGGCGACAGGCCACAGCACCAGATCAGCCTGCTGCAGCAGCTCCAGCACAACCAGAGCCAGCGACGATTCCGCATCGACGATGATCCAGTCGTACAGCCCTGAGTTCCGCGCCGCCTGCAGCAGCAGCCGCAGATCCAGCGGCTCCATATCCAGCCACTCCTCAGGATCATGCAGCGGGCGAAGGCAGTCGAAGCGCCACTCCGGATGACGATGCTTCGCTTGCTCCAGCTTGGCCGTCAGCAGCTCAGGCCGTGACTTCGCATAATACAGCAGCCGAGAAAAGCTGTCCTCCTCCGGCAATGCCCCCGCGTGGCCGTACCAAGCATAGGAAGGTAAGCGCTCCAATGAGAAACAAAGTACCCGTTCCCCGTCCGCAGCAAGCTTCGCCGCCAAATGCACGGCCGTCACCGTTTTCCCCGTGCCGCCCGTCGCTGCATACACAGCAATCACCTGCGTCTGCGCTGCGCCGCCGCCAAGCGGCCGATCTGCGCTGAATTCGTTGTAATGCGAAGCGGCGGCGGCTAACAATTGATTTAGCGGCTGGTACTTAAAAATGACCGGATAATCCCTCCCATCGCCGAATCTCTCCGACTCGCTCACAATCAGCGTGCAGCCTGCCCGCAGCCCGACCTCCCCGTCCGGCAGCGGCAGCCAGGATTCATGGATCAGCGTCATAAATGGCTCCTTTGCTTCAGCCAAATAAGCGCTGCCCTCCTCCCGGCTCCGGAACCGCTGCAATTCGAAACGCTGCGCATACGCGGATGAACGCAAGTAAGCTGACAGCATGTGACCGAAGTCATCGTCGGAGTCGAGTAAAAATAGCTGCAACCGGTTCATCATCGTACATCCCTCCCTTATCTCATCTGAAGCATCTGCACGATGGAAGCCTTCAAACGGTACGTAGACGCAAAAAAAGCACGCGCTGCCGGGACGTTCTGTCCCAAACAGCGGTGCTTCCGCTAACATACGATGAACGTGAAAAGCTTATGACTGGATTATATACGAAATATTTCCATAATTCAAGTGAACGCTGAAAATAAGTTTTCTTTAAACCTAAAGCCGCAGCAAAGCTCTCCGCTCTGCCTGCGGTCGGCAGTCGTCGCAGACGCCCACCACCTGCCCGGCCTCATTGGCATAAAAGGCGAGACGGCGGCTTTTCTTTTTGCAAAATGAACAGGCCTTCAACCCGCTTTTGACAGGCGGCTGCACGCCAGGCTTAGGCCGATACAAGCTCATCTTGATCACTTTACGGGCTTCTGATTTATCCCGCAGCTTTCGTCCCAGCCTGACTAAAACCCACCAGGCCAGCCCAGCAGCCAGTATGGCTCCGCCAATCATCAGCATTGTAGTTGTCTCCATAAAAGCCCAACCTCCTTCTGCCGTTCCGGTCGGCAACATTCACGCCCAGTGCTTCAACACCTGTTTAGGCCGCTGCACTCAACGCGCTGCTATTGTCCAAGCGATCTTGGGCCGCCCATAACGATCTATCCTATGCTCACTTATCGCACAAATGTCCCAGCTGCGAAACAAAGTCTCCACCGTTTCCCGCTCAAAAAACCGCTTCATGCAGCCGTTGTGCTCGTACAAGCCAGGCTCAACGACAGTCCCCTGCCCAGCTCCATATTCCGTATCGCGCACCGAGTTAAGCCGGCTGAGAAACCACCCGCCAGGCTTGAGCACACGTCTGATTTCGGCAACCATCCGCTCCGTCTCAGTCCACCGAAAATAATGCAGGCACAGGTCGGCGATTACAGCCGACACTGCGCCTGACTCGAAGGGCAGCGGTTCGAGCAAGTCCAGACGAACGGTCGGCACCTCCGGCAGCCGCTCGCTCACCAGCGCAAGCGCCGCCGCCGAACGGTCACAGGCGATGACCGGCACCTCTCGCTCCGCTAAATACCATGCATTGTTGCCCGCTCCGCAGCCCAAATCAAGCACAGGCAGTCCAGTGCCAGACTGCAGCCGCAGTTTCGCAAGGTAAGGCTCCAGCCAATCATCATAACGCAGCTCCGTGGCAGCCTGAGCGGCGAACACCGTATCCCAGTACATTTCCGACACTTTTTCTTTTTCGGCCACGCTGCTTGCTCACTCCTTTACATGCAGTTGGAGCTGCTGACCCTGCAGCCCTCGGCCTTGCACACACTTCCACTGCTGCTCTTCAGCCCCAAGCCAAGCAGCGCGCCTTCTTGCCGGAGCTGTTGATCATGCAATTGTTGCAAACCGAATTTCACAGCCTGCTTACGCGCCTTACAGCTTCAAGAAAAACAAAGTCAGCTCGTCGCGATTGTGGAACAACTGCTTCGCTTGCTGCAGCGCAAACACCTCAGCTAAATCTCCCGCTACCTCGCGGATCGACTGGAATGCCTTTTTGTGCATCAGCTTGACCGTAATGATCGCCGTTCCGCCTGTTTGCACCGCATCAGCAAGCTGCAGCACCAGCTTGGCCATCTGCCTGTGGCTCCAGCTCATATCGCAAACGAGCAGGTCGAACTGCCCCGACTCCAGCTTGACCTCATCCGCTTTTTTAGGCAAGTAAGTAAGGCGGGGATGGGCGAGCAGCGAAGCATCCAGCTTGGCGGGGTCTACCGCTGTGACTGCAAGACCGCGCTCCAGCAGCAGGCTCGTCCAGCCTCCCGGAGCAGCCCCGATGTCCAGCGCCTGACGGTAGCTGCGGAAATCCAGTCCAAACGCCTGCTCGGCCTCCAGCAGCTTGAATTTCGCACGCGACACTTGGCCTTCCTCACGCTTGAAGCGTACAGCACCGCCCGACCAGTCAGACAAATTATGCGCCGGCCGGCTCAGCCCGGCATACAGACGGCTGCGCGTCATATACACGGATAATATCCAGTCCGCCTGCCGCACGACCGGAATCACGCCATATTCATGCTCCAGCAGCACATCCAGCTCAGCCTTCAGCTGCGCCGGAGCGGGCAGCTCAGCTTCAGTCTCCGGCTTGCGGACCTGCACAGCAACGGCAGCGCCACCCTTCAGCTGTTCACCATACCTGGCGAGCAGCTCGCAAATGACGCCCACCGCCGCCTCTGACGTGCCAGCCCATTCGACGGCCGCATCAGCGGGAAATAAGTGCCGCAGAAAAGCAGGCTCTTGCTTTAGCACGGCAGCAACGGTTTCCTCCCGCCCTAGCGGCGATTCCAGCCAAAACGTTTCGCCGGGAGACAGCCAGCCAAACTTGACCGACGGCCCGAGCAGCCGCTTCAGCTCCTCCTGCGCCTGCTGCGCATATCCCCGATTCGCAGTTCCTACTGCAACCAGCCCGTTCATCCGAGCACCTTGATCCATGGACGGTCTCCGAACCATTCTATGCGAACAGGAACCTGGAACGCCTTGATCAAATTCTCTTCGGTCAATACTTCGCGTTTCTCGCCGCAAGCGATCACTTGGCCTTCCTCCACCAGCAGCACGTGCGTAAACATCGGGACGATTTCCTCCAGATGATGGGTCACATAAATGACCGTCATCTTTTGCTCGCTGAGCCTGTTGATTTGCTCCAGAAGACGCTCGCGTTCAAACAAATCCAAGCCTGCGCACGGCTCGTCCATAATCAGAATCGTCGGACTGGTCATCAGCGCCCGGGCCAGCATAACCTTCTTCCGCTCCCCTTGGGACAGCGTACCAAGCGGCTGATCGGCCATATGCAGCAGATTGACTTCATGCAGCTTGTCCAGCGACTTTTCACGGATGCCCTGCGGGATCGCTTCGTAAAATCGGAGGAAGCCGAACTCCCCGGTAGCGACAATTTCCCACACCGGATCAGCGGGATTCAGCTTCTCATACAGCGATTGGCTAATATAGCCGATCCGCTTGCGCACCTCGCGCACGTCGCATTGTCCGTAAGTATGATCCAGTACCCGCACTTGCCCGCTTGACGGGAACTGGTAGCCGTTCATCAGCTCCAGCAGAGTCGTTTTGCCCGACCCGTTGCGGCCCAGCACAACCCAATGCTCTCCTGCTTCAATGCGGAAACCTACATTCGATAATATATGCCGGTTTTCCCGAATAAAATGAATGCCGTCCAGCGACAAAATTTCAACATGCTTCTTCGTTTCTGTACTTGCTGTCATTTGCGACCACAACCTATTCTTTAGCTTCTTGATTCCATGTCATGCTTGCCTGGCCCGCTCAGCCAGCAGCGCAAACGGAACAGGACCTGCGTGCAGCTCCGTCTGCGGCGGCTTATGCGCGTACAATGCTTCATACATCAGCCTGCGTCCCTTATCGCTCGACGTATGCAAATAAATGCGCTCCGGATACTTGCCATATGTAATAAGTGCTCGCACGACATCCAGCCCGTTCGACGCATCCCAGCCCAGATCATAGTCCAGCGACAGGATACCGACTTCGTATTCACGCAGCAGCAGCAAGCATTCCTCCGCATGTCGAACCAGCGTAAAGCCTGCCGGGCAAGGCCGCAGATCATCGAGATAGACATCTATCTTCATTCGCCCAAGCTCAGCTCCCGTATATACCGAATTTCAGCTTCATGCGTCGCGCCGCCGGCAACAGGCGTTTCCAACACGACGGGCAGCACGCTCCGCTTCCGCAGCGCCTTCGAGCTGAGCATCGCGATGAAACGTTCTTTTCCCATCGTCCCCCGGCCGATCGGCGCATGCCGATCCTTCCCGCCGCCTCGCGGGTACACGGAATCGTTCAAATGAATCGCCTGCAGAGCCGACCAATAGCCGGTACGCTCCATGTCCAGCTGCAGCCGCTCCCAGCCGCCCGCCTCCTCAGACGGCCACAAGCCGGAAGCGAAAGCATGGCAGGTGTCAAAGCAAAACCCGACCTGCTCAGGCCGTTCGCACAGCTTCCGCACCTGGACAAGCTCCTCTAGCGTCGTCCCCATCGCGCTGCCTTCACCTGCCTGATTTTCAAGCAGCAGCAGCGTGCTGCCGGAATAATCCGCAAGCACCTCATTTATACATTGTATAATATTTTTATAACCTTGTAACGGATCTTTTCCCCGGTAGCTGCCGAAATGAACGATGATCCCGACAGAGCCGCACCGATCCGCGATCAACAGGTCGTTGCGCAGCGAAGCAATCGTTGCCTGCCGCAGCTCGCCGGCGTCCAGCGCCGGATTCGTCGGGTAAGGCGTGTGGGCCATCGCGCGAAGCTCATGCTCCCGGCAATACGCTGCACATGCCTCCGCATCGGCGGGGACCAGCTGCTTGACCGACAGGCTGCGCGGGTTTTTCGGAAAATACTGAAAAGCTTCTGCGCCGAGACGAACCGCCATCCGGGCCGCTTCCAGATACCCGCGGCGGATGCTAAGGTGACAGCCGAACTTCATTCCTTGCAGCCCCCCTTCAAAACTGGCAGCACGGGCAGCAAAACGATTTCTTGGAGGATACCTCGCGCCGTTCTATCGGCGTCCGGCAGCGCAAGCACGGCTCGCCTTCCCGGTCATAGACGCGGCAGCGGCTATCGAAGCCACCGGTCAAGCTGTCCCCTGCGTACAGCGGCAGCTCCATGTATCCTCCGCATTGTGTTGCCTCGTCCAGCACGCGCCGTATCGCATGAAATAACCGAACCGTATCCTCCGGCAGCAGGGACGCGGGCTTACGCTCCGGCTGAAGTCCGGCTTCAAAGCAAATTTCATCGCTGTAGCAGTTCCCGATACCGGATAAAAAGCTTTGATCAACCAGATTGCTTTTAAGTGTTCCTTTACGCTGCGCCAGCAGCTCATCAAATACCGTTTGCGTCAGCTGCGGATCAAACGGCTCCGGTCCCAACTGAGCGAAGCGTTCGTTCAGCTGTTCGGGAGACAGCACATGCAAATAACCTAAACGGAGACCAATGAGATATAGATGGGTTTGGCCAAATGAAATTTGGACCTGCACCGTCCGATCCGGCTTCTCCTGCAGCGTTCCGTAGCAGATGATACCGCCCAGCATCAAATGCAGCACCAGCGTTTCGCCGGACTCCAGCTCAAATAACAGATGCTTTGCCCGCCGGTCAATCCGTTTAAACATTTGGCCGCGCAGCAGCTGCTCGAAGCGCTCCGGCTGTACATTAATTGATTTTTCGCGGGTGACCGTTGTCCCCGTAATGCGTTTGCCCGCCAGCAGGCGTCCCAGCAATCGACGGTAGTTTTCCATTTCAGGCAATTCAGGCATCATAATTCTCCTCGGACAAGTTGGTTGGGTTATTCCTGTATATGCCCGTATTTGCCAAAAATTATGCCCCATGATCTTCATGTCGGTATGCCGAGAATTTCGTCTGAAAGAGGAGGCAACCGCCGCGCCGGTCGCGAAAACCCTAGGCCCGCTTCGCTTGCCGGCCTAAAAGAGCTGCTGCTGACCTGACACATCAGCTGTTTTCTTACCCCGTTTCCCAGAGCGCGCTTCATGATTCCGATCGCCAGCGGCCAAGGACGACGGCTGCCTTGAAGATGCCCGCCCCTTCTCCGCGTCAGCTTCAGCTAACCCGGATGCAGACACCTTTGTCTGGTCGGACCCGGACAAGCTTTGTCCGCTCTGGCTTTTTCGCTTCGCAGCCGCTTGCCGCTTACGCTCCAGACGCTCGATTCGCTTAAGCAGCTTGTGCAGCTCCTGATCGGCGGAGGTGTCTGCCAGCCCGTTTTGTCCTGACGCAGACAAACCTCCACTCAAGCTACCACGCTCAGAGACTGCTGGCCGGATGGCCGTTCTTCTGCGCTCCAGCGCTTGCCGCCGCCAGAGCGCATCCTGCGCATCTCTGGCATAACGTAAAGCCTGCTCCACATCCTTGAGCTTATGCTCGCTATACATGGACAGCTCAATAAACGGCTCAAGCAAAACGGTTCGCTCCTGCCCACGCCGCTGAATGTACAGCTTCCACAACGCGACGGCCTGATCGTACCGTTCATATTTTTTCATGTAGCGTGCAAGCGGAAGCACACATTCAGGCAGCTCCTCGACAGCCGTCTCGCTGTATTCCCCTGCTGTCAGCTCGTCAGCCAACGCTTCCATCGTCCGCATTGCCGCTTCATGCAGCCCGCAGCGCTCGATCCAGCGTCCGTAGCGAAATCCTTCCTCGCGTCCGAACGTCCGCACATCCTCAAAGCCCGTTTCTCCCGTCAGCAGCTTGCCAAAATGAATCGCCAGCCCGGCTAGCGTCAGCACGTCCCATTCATTGTGACGAAATACACCTTCCAAAACGGTCGGTTCACGCTCCGCCAAATATTGAAAATACAACGCCGGCGCCAGTGAACCGGGCACATCGTCCTCGCGGAGCACCCCAAGCCGGTCCTCCTCCACCTGCCCCAGCCGGCAGGAAGCAAGCGTTGTCCGCCACAAGCTTCGCGACGGGTACAGGAAATCAATATGCCCCTGCGGCTCTGAAGCCAGTCGAATCCGGTTCAAAATAAACCGGTTTCTGACAATCGGCCAATCAAAGGACTTGCCGTTGTACGAAATCAGAATCGGACGCTCGGCAATCCGGGTCTGCAGGTAAGCCAGCATCGACGTTTCCTCGCCCGGATGACGAATCAGCATCTGCTCGACGACCAGTTGTTCGTTGTGGAAGTAGCCGATGCCGATCATAAACGGAACGTTGCCAGCCCCCTGGCCGAGTCCGGTCGTCTCGGTATCAATAAACAGCAGCCGCTCCAGCATCACTTCCGGCTGTGCGGCGGCTGCTTGACTGCGTTCGCCGCCGTTCGATGCCGGATCGACTTTCTCATCGGCTTCTGCGCCGGTCCGCAGCTCCACAACCGCAAAGCGTGAGCGTTTGCCCGGCTGCTTCTGCGGCTGCAGCAGACGCTTGAGCGCAGCTACATTCGAGCGCAGCTCCTTTAACGCGTAATAGCCATGCCGAAATTCAGAGTCGAACACTTGGCGGCGCACCACGTAATCGCCCCATTCTCCTGGCTGCAAAACGGCGCCGAGCTTGGCCCATTCCGCCTCTTCGGGATCGACAATGCCACCTGTGGCAAACGACGGCTGCTGCGAGTGTCCTGCATGACCGGCATCCCACAACGGACCCTCCATGCCGCCAGCATCGTCACTGCCATTCAGACGGCTCGCCCTCCCGTCCTCCTCGCCCCTAATGGCGCACTGCTGCGCCTCCAGGCTTGCAGTCTCCACGTCTTCCGGCAGACGCCCTTTGCCGTCCGCATCATGATCACTGGCCGAAACGCCCGACCGCTGGCTTCCTCCATCGACGTCAACGTCTCGTTCGCCGCTTCCGCTCCCGTCCTCGCCATGCTTGGAAGCCCCTGGCTTCAGATGGCGGTTCAACCGCTCCCGCAGCCTGCTCATCGGACCTCTCCTTTGAGTCGGTCAAGCAGCTCCAGCGCCAGCTTCTTGCCGGTCAACCCGACTTCCTCCATGGGCCCGACACAAGCCGGACAGCCGCTGAGACAGCCGCAGCCTCCGATCAGCTGCGCCGCCTCGGCCAGCAGCTGTCCGTGCAGCTCATACAAGCGCTCGCTTAATCCGACGCCGCCCGGATACCGGTCATAGAAAAAAATCGTCGGCTGCTTATTGTGAACCGCCTTGACCTGGGCAACGACGCGAATATCCTGCGGATCACACATCAAATACAACGGAGCGATATGAACAAGCACATTCGACAGCCCCAGCAGCGCAAACTGCATGTCATTGGTCGTCATGCGCGCAGCCGTCTCCTCATCAAACGTAATCCAGTACGAGCTGGTATGCAGCTCCTCCTCCGGCAGATGAATCGGACCGGAGCCGATATTTTCATGCGTATGCAGCTTGAGCTTTTTAAAAATTGTCGCCTTGGCATTCACCGTGACCTCGCCGAATTGCCGGGTCAAGCCTTGCTGCTGCTCCTCACGCATCACATGTAATACCTTGAGCTGCACAGCCAGATTCGCATCGGTGAAATAATCGACGTTAACCTCGCGTACATACGCCTTTTTTTCCTCATAATCCAGCTTCTCGACCTGAAATTGCACGCCTTCGTGCAAATAAATCGCTTCTTCATGGATCAGCGTGGGCGCGCTGAACCGGTCTACCTCGCCAAGCACCCTTGCTCCCGCCGTCCTGTCAATAATAATGAAATTTTCCTGGGCCGCGGACCGCAGACTGATTTCATGGGCCGGAAACGACTGATCCATCCAGTGCCAGCGATTTTTGACCCGGTGCAGAATACGCTCATCAGTCAGAAACTCCAAAATATCCCCTAACGACTCCCCGCCGAACGTCTCATGCTCCTCGAAAGGCAGCTCATAGGCGGCGCACTTCACATGGTCGACCAGAATGATCAAATTATCCGGCTCAATCAGCGCCCGTTCCGGCGCCTTTTCGATGAAAAAATCCGGATGCTGGATCACATATTGATCGAGCGGATTGCTGCTGGCGACAAGAATCGTAATCGAGCTTTCCTGCCGCCGCCCCGCGCGTCCCGACTGCTGCCAGGTGCTTGCGATGGAGCCGGGATAGCCGTTCAGCACACAAGCCTGCAATTGCCCGATATCAATGCCAAGCTCCAGCGCATTGGTGCTCACAACGCCGCGAATTTCTCCGTTGCGCAGCCCCCGCTCAATTTCGCGCCGGAGCTTGGGCAGGTAGCCGCCACGGTAGCCGCGAATCGACTTCGGTCCAAGCTCATGCTTGACCAGCTCCTGCAAATACGTCAGTAAAATTTCGACCCTCACCCGGCTGCGCGCAAACACAATCGTCTGAATCCCCTGCTTCAGCAGCAGACCGGCCAGCTTGCGTGTTTCCAGCACGCTGCTTTTGCGGATGCCAAGCTGTTCATTTACAACCGGCGGATTATAGAAAACGAAGTGCTTTTCGCCGGCAGGCGAGCCATTGTCATTAACAAGCGCGACCGGCTCGCCGAGCAGCCGTTCCGTATGCTCCCTCGGATTGTCGATCGTCGCCGAAGCGCAAATAAACTGCGGGTCCGAGCCGTAAAACCGGCAAATTCGCTTCAGCCTGCGGATCACATTAGCCACATGGCTGCCAAACACGCCCCGATAGGTGTGCACCTCATCAATCACGATAAATTTAATATTTTCAAAAAGCTTGACCCATTTCGTATGATGCGGCAAAATCGCCGCGTGCAGCATATCCGGATTGGTCACGACAATATGACCCGCATTGCGGATTGCTGTACGTACCGTCGGCGGCGTATCGCCGTCATAGGTGTGGGTTTTGAGATCGGCGCCCATCACCGTTGCCAGCTCCTGCAGCTCGGCCACCTGGTCCTGGGCCAGCGCCTTGGTCGGAAACAAATACAGCGCCCGGGCGCTGTCGTCACGTAAAATTCCCTGCAGCACCGGCAAGTTGTAGCATAACGTTTTGCCCGACGCCGTAGGCGTTACAGCTACGACATGCCGGCCAGCCGCAGCCTCGCGGAAGGCTTGAGCTTGATGCGTATACAATTGTCCGATTCCTCTGGACGCAAGCGCCTCGCGCAGCTGATCGTTCAGTTCTGCGGGAAACGGCTCGTAACGTCCTGCTCTGGCCGGAATCGTATGCCAATACGTCACTTGCTTCATCAGCTCGGGCGTGCTGCGCACCAGCTCAATCAGTTCGTTCATCGAAGCTACCTTGCCGGTCAATCGGTTCATCCGCTCATTCCTTCTTTCCGTCAAGCATCGCTATCCCACTAATTCGATATTATACACGAATACACGTTCGTCAGACAAACCATTTTGCCGACCGTTTTCTGAGGAGTACGCCTCCACGCCGGACAGGAGGGAACTTCGTCCGATTTTTCGTATCATTTGCACCCAAATCTTATATACATAAGAATAGCTTCGGATCGAAGAGGTGATCGCGATGATCGACGATGGCAAGGAGGCTGCCCCATGAGTAACAAATGGCTCATCCGCCTGCTGCTGCTGTGTGGGGTTTTGCTTTCAGCCTGCCTGATACTGGCTCCAGTCGCAAACGGCTCCCACTGGCTGACCGCAGTAAACCGCTTCTATCTTGTACTGGGCGGCGTAACAGCGCTGATCTGGTACACCCGCCGCTTCGGCTCCAGACAAGCGCTGCTGCTGTTTGTCATCTGCGCGAGCCTTTCCTATACGGCTGAGTGGCTTGGACTGCAAGCCGGACGCTGGTTGGGCGCGCCGCTCGACAGTGCCGCACTCGCACCACTCGTGCTCGGTGTTCCGCTGGCCGTCCCGTTTGCCTGGTGCATGCTGCTTGTTATCGCGAAAGCGTTCGCTCCTCACGCGCCTCCGCCGCCTGGCCAACAAGCGCTCACGCTGCAGGAAAAGCTGTCGCCGGACCTCCCGCGTCTGCGGCGTGAACGCAGCAGACGCAACCGTCGGCGCTTCTGGCTGCCTGCCCTTTGGACAGCCGGTCTGATGGCTTCCATGCAAGTGCTGCTGGAGCCGCATTCAAGGCCGCTGCCGACTGGCTTGTCAGACAGCTCACCCACGCTTTGGCCGAACCTGCCAAGTCCTGCAGCCGCAATCGGCAGCTACTTCTGCTGGTGGCTGGTTGCCTTGCTGATGGTCAGTCTCGTGAACTATATGCATGATGAATATGCCGAGCCAGCGCACGCTTCAACAGCCAGCGAGCTGTCCATCCCTTGGCTGCTGCTGCTCACGCTGGAATCGCTGTTTCTGACCTTGGCGCTTCACAGCGGCCTGTGGTCGGCAGCGCTGCTGAACGTCTCCCTGCTTGGCCTGCTGTTTCTGTGGCGGCATAAGGGGACGCAGAAATCGTAATACAAGGTCAAAAGGCCTGCGGCGACGTAACCGTCACTACAGGCCTTTTGAGGCTGCACAGACTAGTAGAACGCTCCTGAAATAACGTTGTAAACTTAATGCTCTAGCCCATAGCTCCAACGATGGGGCACCG
>NZ_JCAMRT010000079.1:0-1360 GCF_059821225.1 Paenibacillus sp. sg306046 | reverse complement strand
TTGCATCGTATTCTTTCTGCTGTGTTCCTAACGTAAATAGAATTCGGATGAGCTTTCCACATAACGCAATGATGGACTGTTTCTTCTTCAGTGGGTTCTGACTTCTCGTCGTATAGTATTGATGCAGCGCCTTGAACGCTGGGTTCTTAGCCACCATCGGCATCACCGCCCGAAACAGCAGAGCCCGTAGTCGCGAGCGCCCGCGCTTGCTTATTCCGGTCCTGCCCTTTCTCTTGCCGGAGCTATTCTCTTTCAAGTTCAGACCAGCCAAGCGAATGATTTGCTGCCCATGGTCGTAGTTGTGGATATCCCCGACTTCAGCCAGAAACCCTGCTACCGTCACCACTCCGACGCCTGGCACCGACAACATCTGTGCAGTGCCTGGGATACTCTCGAGGATCTCCTGCACCTTTGTCATGGTTGTCTCGAGCTGTTCGCTAAACAGGTCGTATTGTTGTAACAAGACGGCCAGTTCCATTCGAGCTGCCTCTACGCCCTCTGTAAGACCGATCGAGGTGGCGGCTGTAGCCACGAGCTTCTCCGCCCGCTTTATGCCTACTCCTCGTTTCACTTCTGTCTTCCAATGCTCTAGGACGATCCTGGCTCCCTTATCCCTAATCTCTGCGGGTAGCGGAAACGCTCTGAGCGTCATAAGCGATGCCTTGCCTTCCCAGACTTTGAAGACGCTTGTATACTCCGGGAAGAAGCGGTCAAACCAATTGACGATACGACCTTTAACTTGCGTTAGGCTTACCGACATTTTTTCTCGGAGATTCATGAGGATCCGGAGATCTGCATACTCTTTTGTCGGTAGATTCGGTTCGGAGTACTTGCCGTTTCGAATGAGATCGGCGATGACTTTCGCGTCCTTGTAGTCGCTCTTCGTCTGCGAGTTATCTTCTAGCTCTTTGCTTTTGTTGACGTGGTGCGGGTTCACGACGACGATTTTAATGCCTTGTTCCTTCAGGTACGCTGCTAACGGGAACCAGTAGTGCCCGGTGGGCTCCATTCCAAAGACGATCTCCGTCTTGGCATGAGTTTGTTTAAGTTCCTTCATCCAAGTCGCGAGCTTCGTCAGCCCGCTCGCATCATTGTGGAACGTACAGTCTTTTCCGAGTTCAATACCACGGAAATCTACTGCTCGAGCCACATGAATCTTCTTCGCGATGTCTGCTCCTACAACCAGCGTTGAATCGGTAATTTGTGTAATACGTTGAATCTGTTTTTGCTTAAGTTTATACTTCATGTTGAGTGCCTCTTTCGTATATGGGATTTGTTCTTTGGACGGAACGTTTCCCAGTATACAAGAGGTGCTTTTTTCGTTCAAAGCTCAAATTACTTCATTACAGGAATGGCTCCT
>NZ_JCAMRT010000078.1:0-1412 GCF_059821225.1 Paenibacillus sp. sg306046 | reverse complement strand
GGATGGCGCCTCGACCACCTTCCGTTCGGTTACAGTCGCCCGCCAGAGCGTAACAACCACATCGCTTCAGTTACAAGTCGGCGTTGCTCGGATCGACGTTCGTCCCGGATTTGAACCGGGCCTTCTTCGCGACGTGGTCGCTGCCCTTACGCCGCTATGCTGAGTTTCCCCTCAGCCTCCCCCGTGTATCTGGCCTGTGGCGCGACAGACATACGCAAATCCATCGATGGGCTCGCGGCAATCGTTCAAGAACAATTTGCGCTCGATCCGTTTTCCCCGGCCCTGTTCGTGTTTTGCAGCCGCAGGCGGGATAAGCTCAAAATCCTGCACTGGGATCATGCCGGTTTCTGGCTATACTATCGCAGACTGGAGCGAGGCTCGTTTCAGTGGCCCGCTGGCGGCAGCGCTCCACTCCATCTGACCCAGCGGGAGCTACGCTGGCTGCTCGACGGCCTCTCGCTTACCCCACGACATGCGCATCCCCGGGTTTCACCCGAAACCGCGATTTGAAGCCAGCCAGCAGGAGTTTGTGCTCTACCTGTCGAATCTTGCTTTATGAAAACGGAACCGGAATCCCTCACCCTGGAACAACTTCAACAGCAAAATGCTCAGTTGGAGAAACAAAATGCCGAATTGTCGGCCAAACTTAGCTGGTATGAAGAACAGTTTCGGCTTGCGCAGCAGAAGCGCTTCGGTGCTTCCAGCGAGAAGACGCACCCGGATCAACTGGAGTTGAATCTGTTTAACGAAGCGGAAGTGACCGCTGCGCCGGAGTCCGGGACGGAGTCAGAACAGATCACGTATGAGCGCCGGAAAACGAGTGGCAAGCGCGAAGCGGATCTCTCGAAGCTGCCTGTCGAAACCGTGACGTATGCCCTTGCCGAAGGCGAGCAAATCTGCGGCTGCTGCGGCGGGGCGCTACATGAAATGACGACGGAGACTCGTCGCGAGATCGCGGTGGTACCGCCGCAGGTCAAGGTGGTGCAGCATGTGCGGCAGGTGTATGCTTGCCGTCACTGTGAGCGCCATGAATTGCAAACGCCGATCGTCACGGCGCCGATGCCGCAGCCTGTCTATCCGGGCAGTCTGGCTTCCCCCTCGGCCATGGCGCATGTGATGTGCCAAAAATATATAAACAGCCAGCCGCTCTACAGGCAGGAGCAAGATTGGACCCGTCTGGGTTATCCGCTGTCGCGGCAGACGATGGCGAACTGGATGGTCTATGGCGCAGAGCAGTGGCTATTGCCCGTCGTAGCGGAGATGAAGCGTCATCTGCTCAAACAGGAAACGCTGCATGCGGATGAAACCACGCTGCAGGTGCTGAAAGAACCAGGTAAAGCGGCCCGGTCGGACTCGTACATGTGGCTGTATCGCACAGGTCGGGGGGTAGAGCCAGTGGTGGTCTACGATTA
>NZ_JCAMRT010000077.1:0-1529 GCF_059821225.1 Paenibacillus sp. sg306046 | reverse complement strand
TACGTATCCTCATTAATAAACCGCCCCATACTCGGATCATACCATCGCGCCCGCAAATATTGAAGCTCCGTACTCGAATCCCAGAACTCGCCGCTATAGCGGAAGGGCTGCTGAACAGGCTCCGAAACAGTAAGCGGCTTGCCCCATATGTCATAGGTGTAAGTATTAAGTTGTTCCCCGGAAGCACTTCGTAAGCCGATCACATCACCATGATCGTTATGCTCATAGTATGCTGCCTGATTGGTAGCTCCATCAATACGTGCTATGAGTTGTCCTCCACGGATGTAGCTTGCTTTATGTTGAGGCACCCCATTCACAACAGTCGCCTCTGCGATGATATCCGTTCCGTCATAATAGTAACGGGTTTTTGTACCATTTTGCTCCCGTTCAACCAGCAAGCCATCCCCATTATACACATAGGTTACACTTTGATTGGAATCCAGAGCTACTTGCGTCAGTTGATCGCGCAGATCATAGGAATAGCTGACATTGCCGGCTTTCCTCTCGCGGGTACTTTGCAAGGTCATACGGTTACCGCGAGCATCATAAGTATACTTTTCAGCGAATAAAGTCGAAGTATCGATACGATTTAACTTATCGTAAGTAAAGGTGTGCGTTACTTCATCCTCTGTTCGCGTGATTTGATTGCCTCTTGAATCATATTGATATTGACTGATCTGTGGCGGCTGGGAGCCCCAAGTTTCCGAAATTTCGGTTAATCGACTACCGTTATAAGTGAAACTGGACGTTGCCGAACCACGGGATGCAGTTTTAGCCAATCCATTTTGCAGGTATTGATATTCCGCAGACACTCCTTGTTCCAAGGCCTTCACTTGAAACAACTGATTTTGTGTTGTATAGCTGTACGTTGTTTCTACACCGAAAGGCCCTTTCATTTTCTTTCGCTTGCCTTGCTCGTCATATTCATAGCTAATCGTTTTTTGATCCGGATACTTGACTTGCTGCAGCAAGCCAGTGTCAGTCTGATACGAATAATCGGTTTGGCCTGTGGAGTCAGTCATGCTGGTACGACGTCCCGCACGATCATACGTAAAGCTGATTGCATCTGTTGCATTAATCGTTTTCGTGTTCAATGCATCCCGGTTTGTATAGGAGAAATAATGAATTTGGCCGTTACGATCCTTCGACATGACCAAATTACTGTTAGCATCATAGTAGAGCTTCTCCGTCTGCTTCAACGCGTCGATCTTTTGGATCGTTCGCCCCAATTCGTCGTAAACCTTACTCACACTGTTACCGTCCGGATAAAGGATTCGCGTCGGTGCTTGACTAAAATTATACGTGTACGACGTTTCCCTCAGCATGGCATCCTTGACAGAAGCTAGTCTTCCTAGCGCATCATAGGAGAAAAATGTCTGGCTTTTGCCCAAAGCTTCCGTTGCCAGTCCCTCACTAACGGACTGCGTCATGCCTCCAGAATTGTACGTAAACTCGCTTTCAGATAACAAATGCCCGTTACTATTGTAAGCCTGCTTCTTCACAAGCTGGCCGATGAAATTGTACTCGTT
>NZ_JCAMRT010000076.1:0-1607 GCF_059821225.1 Paenibacillus sp. sg306046 | reverse complement strand
CTGGACAGTCATAAGTTCTAACGCTTAAGAAGCCAGAGAATCCGCGTCAGAATTGGATATTTCTTGCTTGGAACGAATAATTTGCGTTAGGGATATGTGCCGGTTTTGCGCAAACAGGCGAAAAATAGATGCACGCAAATAGGCGGCAACGGTGGCCTCGGACACCACGGATCGGGACGGCGTACGCAAATAGCGAAAGAAGAGCATGGGGACTCGTCCGGAGTAGCGCAAAGCGATCAGTTGGAGTATTCCCATTGCGATGCATTGGCACATTACGAACCCTTCGATGGCCTGGAAGGTCAAGCGAATCCGATGCCTGGCTTGTTCGTCTTTCACCGCTTCCAGCGGATGGGCGGCCGCCTTTCGCAAGTATCGGTTCAACTTCGGCATCGACTTGCTCCAGAAGCGATAGCCAAAGGCACCAATCACTTGTTTCATCTCTCGGAAGGTGCACTCGATTTTGAACCGGAAGCCATACAACCGAACGATGTCGGTCGCGCCCAGTGTCAGATCGGTGCTGACGAGAATGGAGCATAGCTCGCCGCGCTTTACGAGGACAAAGCGCAGTTCCTGATAGAGCCCCTGGCCCCAAAGCAGATCCAGGCACAGAAAATGGATCGTCTCTTCTTTTCCGTAGAGCGTGACCGTCGCGGGTTGGAAGTCGGCAGCACGTGCTGCAAATACGTCTTTCAGCTTGAGCGATTTGCCTTTCTTTGGCGGTCGACCACGTCCGGATTTCTTGGTTGGACGTTCGTAGGCCACGACATTGGCTTTGGCCTTTGTCACGATATGCATCCGGACATCGGAGGTATGATGAAAAGCCTGGAGTCGCTCCAGCGCGGGGGCTGACAAAAAGTAACGGTCCAGCAAAAGCAACGCCTGGCCAAACGCTTCTGCTGTCGTGAAGGCTTGCTCGATCATTTGCACCACATGGGAAGGGGTCTCCGGTTCCACGCCAGTCCTGTCCCACCCCAAAATGGTTTTGACCCCATCCTGCAGATTCAGGAACAAAGGCAGGCAAAACCATTTCTGCGGTGTGCCCGCCAGAATCCCAATGGCGCCGAACAAATGACCGAAGATGTATTCGCCCTTAGACGAGTTTTCCGATTCCTGATGGAGCTTCTTGACACCTGGCATGCGGCGACCTTCCTTGGTTTGCTTCATTCCGTCGCCAACGAGTACGACGCGGCCATCTACCTTCAAGAGAGGTGCCGCCTTGCGAACGACCTGCACCCATGTGGTTCGCAGCGACGCCAGGGACCAGGCGGAGGAGCGAAAAAAGTGAATCAGTGACTCGTAGCAGCGACCATTCAGAGCAAGATCGCGAATCACCGAAGTCACGCCTAGGTGATCCGAGCGTAGCATAAAACCGACAATGAGTACGACAAACCACTCGTAAGGGGCTTGTCTGGTAAAGCAAGAACGGAAGGGAAGTAAAAGTTCATGTATGTATTTAATCATTGGTTATGGTCAATCGCTTGGAAATGGGGTAAACTACATTCTGTAACCCATTCAGCGGCCCTTCCTTTTTGTGTGAGAACTTAAGGATACCAGACCACCTGCTGATTGGGTTATTTTTCTATGTGACGATTTTTCGACAAGAACTT
>NZ_JCAMRT010000075.1:0-1628 GCF_059821225.1 Paenibacillus sp. sg306046 | reverse complement strand
TCTGGACAGTCAAAAGTTCTTGTCGAAAAATCGCCACATAGAAAAATAACCCAATCAGCAAGGGTCTGGTATCCTTAAGTTCTCACACCTAAAGGAAGGACCGCCGAATGGGTTACAAGAAGCAGTTTACCCTATTTCCAGGCGATTGACCATACCCATGTTCAAATACATGAATACCTTGTTACAGCCCTTTCGTTCCTGCTTCACCAGACAAGCCACCTTCGAGTGGTTTGTTGTCATCATTCTTGGCTTTATGTTACGCTCGGACGCTCTGGGTGTCACATCGGTCATTCGGGATCTCTCCCTGAATCGTCGTTGCTACGAGAGCCTCCTTCATTTCTTTCGTTCGTCCGCCTGGTCGCCTCAACGGCTTAGACAGAAAGGGCTTCAGGTCGTGCGCCAGCATGCGCCCCTGATGAGGATTCAGGATCGTGTGGTCCTCGTCGGCGATGGCATGAAGCAGGCCAAGGAAGCGCGCCGCATGCCGGGTGTCAAGAAACTCCATCAGGAATCCGAAAATGTCTCCAAAGGGGACTACATCTTTGGCCATTTGTTTGGCGCCATCGGCATTCTGGCAGGCGATGCAAGGAAATGGTTCTGCCTGCCCTTGTCTATGAATGTACAAGACGGCATCAAAACCATTCTGGGCTGGAAAAAATCCACGGACGAAGCAGAGGCACCTTCGCATGTTGTTCAAATGATTGAACAAGGCTTCGAAGCGGCGAAGGGCTTTGGCCAAGCGCTACTGCTCTTGGACCGGTACTTCTTATCCGTTCCTGCCTTGGAGCGTCTACAGGCATGTCATCTCGCTTCGGAAACCCGCATGCACCTGGTTGTGACCAAAGCCAAGTCCAACGTGGTCGCCTACAAACGCCCGCCCGCGAAGAAAAAGCCTGGACGTGGCCGACCGCCTAAAAAGGGCCCTGCGGTCAAACTGAAGACATTGTTCACAACGCATGCCGCCGATTTCCAGACGGCAACCGTTCCGCTGTATGGCAAAGAAGAGACGATTCAATTTCTATGCCTGGATCTGCTTTGGGGCCAAGGCTGGTATCAGGAATTACGCTTTGTCCTGGTCGTGCATCAGGGCCGCCACTCCATCTTGGTCAGTACGGATCTAGGCCTGCCAGCCACGGACATGATCTCCCTGTACGGCTATCGCTTCAAGATCGAATGTACGTTTCGAGAGATGAAACAGGTTACCCACGCCTTCGGCTACCGGTTCTGGAGTAAGTCCATGCCGAAGCTGCATCGGTTTATGAAAAAAGATGCCCCTCATCCACTCGAAGCCGTGACCTGCGAGCACGACCGCTATCGCATTCAAAAGACACTTCAGGCGATCGAGGGTTTCGTGATGTGCCAGTGCGTGGCGATGGGCGTGCTGCAACTCGTCGCCCTGCGCTTCTCAAGCCGGACATCGGGGCTGTTCTTCCGCTATCTTCGAACGCCCTCTCATGCCGTGGTCTCGGAGGCTACCGTTGCCGCTTATTTGCGTAAATCTATTTTTCGCCTGTTTGCTCAAAATCCGCATGTAGCCCTAACTCAAATAATTAAATCCAAGCAGGATAACGCCTATCTGGAGCGCGATTCGCTGGCTTCTTAGGGCTGTAAAACTTTTGACTGTCCAG
>NZ_JCAMRT010000074.1:0-1636 GCF_059821225.1 Paenibacillus sp. sg306046 | reverse complement strand
GCGGTTGCGTATTCGAGGGCGCATTCCAAACCGTCGCTGCCCTCCATAACGTCAAGGCTCAGGTCAAATTTCGACACCAAATGCTCATTCGGATACAAAGCCAGCTGAAGGCCCTCAAGATGATACGCTCTATTTTCCAAGCTTTGCAGCGAAAACATGGTGTCAAAGAGCGGATTGCGGCTTAAATCGCGGGTCAGCTGCAGCTTCTCGACCAGTTCTTCAAACGGATAATCCTGCTGCTCATAGGCACTCAAGGTCGTTTCCTTGACTTCCTCCAAATAAGACAGGAAGGTTTTCTCTCCGACTGGGCAGCTGCGCAGCGCCAGTGTATTGACGAACATCCCGATTAATGGCTGCAGATCGCCGTGTGTTCTTCCCGCGATCGGCGTGCCGATGATCAGATCTTCCTGGCCCGTATACTTTTGCAGCAGGATCGTATACGCCGCAAGCAATACCATGTACAGCGTCGCGCCGTTTTCCGCCGCAATACGCTTCAAGCCCTCGCTCTGCTCGGCATCCATACGGAACCGCAGCGTACGTCCGTCATATCGCTGCACGGCAGGTCGCGTATAGTCCGTCGGCAGCTCCAGCACCGGCAGTTCTCCGCTGAACTGGCCCAGCCAGTAAGCTTCCTGCTTATTCAGATGCTCGCGCTGCGCTTCAGATTGCTGCCATACCGCGTAATCCTTGTACTGAATCCGCAGGGCAGGAAGCTCCTCGCCGCCGTACAAGCGGACAAGCTCCTCCACCAGAATATCCACGGACACGCCGTCGGAGATGATATGATGCATATCCAGAAGCAGGAGATGGCTCTCTTTAGAAAACTCCAGCAAACCTGCACGCAATAATGGCGGCTGTCCCAGATCGAACGTTCGGGCAAAATGACGCATCGCTTCCTGCGCTTCTTCGTCGCTTGCTTGCCGATGCTCCAACATCAAATCCGCCTGCGGGTAGATCCGCTGCACAGGCTCTCCATCCACCAGCTCAAAGCCGGTGCGCAGTGTCTCGTGGCGCGCGATTAGAAGACGGAACGCTCCTTCAAGCCGTTTCCGGTCAAGCATGCCGTCAAGCCTCATAATCCCCGGCATGTTGTAGCTTTGCTCTGCTCCTTCCAACTGTTGCAGAATGTAAAGCCGCTTTTGTGCTGACGATACCGGGTAATACTCCTTTTCTTCAGTGAGCGGTATGGAGGCATACACCTTCTCTTCCATCCTGTCCATGGCCTGAGCCATTTCCTCAATGGTCGGAAACCGGAATACGTCCCGCAGCGGCAGATTGACGTTCAGCTCTTTATAGAGCTTGCTTACCAACGCTGTCGCGCGAAGAGAATGTCCGCCAAGATCGAAGAAATTGTCCTTCACTCCTATCCTTTCAGCTCCAAGCACCTCTTGCCAAATCCGCACGAGCCGCTCTTCCAGCGGTGTACGGGGCGCGGTGTATTCCGCACCGGTATTCACGCTTCCCTCCGGCGCAGGCAGCGCCTTGCGGTCCGTCTTCCCGTTCGATGTCAGCGGCATCCGCTCCAGCTGCACGAAGTGCGACGGAATCATGTACCCCGGCATCTCCTGCGACAGCTTTCCTCTTAGCTCGCTCACCGTCAGCGCCTTGTCCGCTACCAAGTATGCGCACAGCTGCT
>NZ_JCAMRT010000073.1:0-1680 GCF_059821225.1 Paenibacillus sp. sg306046 | reverse complement strand
CGGCGTTTGTCAAGATAGTTGTCGCTAATCTCAAAATGTAGTTGTGCTAGAGTTAGCCTTTTTGCTCAGCTTGAATAACCGTTGCCTTTTCGGGATTTAACCAGACTTCCTCATCGAGGCTCCAGTCGCGCGTGGCTCCCGACCAGCGAGCGGGATGTGCCGCTTTTGCCGTCTTATAGACCTGTTTGCGACGCTCGAAGATCTGTTCCGCAAGCCCCTCATGTCGTTGGCTCGGTGTCAGGAAGTTCAAGCCGCTGTGACGGTGTTCAGTGTTATACCAGTGGACGAATCGCAGCACCCATTCACGGGCCTCCGTCCGATCCGCGAATCCGTTTGCGGGATACTCCGGGCGGTACTTGCACGTGCGAAATACGGATTCCGCATACGGATTGTCATTGCTCACCCGCGGCCGGCTTCTGGAGGGCGTAATGCCCAGGCTGTACAACGTTTCCAGCAGCGTCGCCCCCTTCATGGGGCTGCCGTTATCCGAATGCAGCACAAGCGGTTTCTCGCGGATGACACACTGTTCCCGGATCACCGTTCTTCGGATTAACTGGCTCGCATGCTCGGCGGTTTCTTCTTCCCAAATCTCCCAGCCGACGATTTTCCGGCTGAATAGATCCAGCACCAGGTAGAGATAGTAGAAGAGTCCCCTGGCCGGTCCGGGCAACCACGTGATGTCCCACATCCACACCTGGTTCGCGCCTGTGGCGCTGTGGCTGGTGAGCGGTCTGGCGGTTCGCTTTTTGCTCCGTCCGCGTTCGTGCTGCTGGTTATGCTTGCGCATCACGCGGTAGAAGCTCGATTCGGAGGCGATGTACGTGCCTTGATCGGATAAAGCCGGAACGATCTGACTTGGCGGCAAACTCCGGAATTCCGCTTGATGCACGATGTCCAGGATCTGCTGCTCTTCCTCTGCACTGAGCTTGTGCGCTGGCATGGGACGTGTAGCAGCCGGTCGACCATCCTCGCCTCTGCCGCTACGGCGCCACCGCTGCAAGGTTCGCTGGGTAAGCCCAAGCGCCTCACAGGCGAGTCGTTCCCGCGCACCGGCTTCAACGGCTTCCTGAATCAGTGTGACGGCTAACGCGCGATCTGGGGCACTGATCATTCGTCCCCGGGCTCCCCCCAGATCGCCTGGGCCTTTTTTCGAAGCACCAACAAGGCGGCGGTTTCCGCCAAGGCAGCGTCTTTACGCTGCAACTCTCGGCTAATGTCACGCAGCTGCTGCTCCTTCACGCGCAACTCCTTTTGCAGCTTGCTCGCCTGCTCGGCAACGCCTCCGTTTGCCTGTAAACAGGCATCGCGCCATGCAGCCACCTGCTCGACATAAAGCCCTTTGCCGCGGCAATATTCCGACAGCTCGATCTCGCTTAAACCGGCGGTCTCCACCACGATGGCGAACTTCTCCTGGGTGCTCCAACGCGCGTTCGATTTTTCGCCCCCGGACTTTACTACGCCCTGCGCCAAGGCTGCCTTCTTCCACTTGTACAGCGTCGTTTCGGATATCCCGCTTTCTCTGGCAATCTGGCTGACCGATTCCGGGTTTGGCGGCATCAACCGCTCCACGATCCGCCGCTTCAATTCGCTGTCCATTTGGTTCATTGTCTCCACCTCGACCTCTCTGTTTCTTACTGTACATTCATTCGAGAGGTACGACAACTATTCTGACACAGGGGG
>NZ_JCAMRT010000072.1:0-1815 GCF_059821225.1 Paenibacillus sp. sg306046 | reverse complement strand
TCCATTCACATTCATCCTTTCGTTTGCTTGATGGACTCATTGTGAAGGATTTGAACGGCTATGAACAGGTGTAGTCAGTTTGACGCTTACGTAATTCATTCCGCACTGAGTGGGGTCTTTTGAAAAGCCGCCGCGGCCGTGAAGAAAAAGAAATACCACAACACGAGGATTAGTCGCATTGTGGTAAGTAAACTTACTTGCGAAACATTCTACTAAAAATAGATTTCTTAGTAGATTTCATGATGTAATCATAGAATGGTTTATCAGGAAGTATCTTCAATCGAATATCACCGTACGTTGATATAAATCTTTGATACTTTTCACTATAAAAATCCTTTACTCCGTTTAAAAATATTTCTTCAGACATTGGTATAACCGTATTATCCGGTCGTAGTATCTGAACTGCAAGAACTTCATTATTGATTATTTGAAATATTTTGAACCCTTCCTCCAACCCTCTCTCAAACCAAGATAAACATCCCTCAAAACTTACCTCAGCTAAATCGCCATCGACCTCATCAATTCTCATCACAAAAGTATCTTCAACGATAAAATTATCTTCCTGTACCTTGATATTGAATCCCAAACCCATTAACTTCTCGACAAATAACGTGGCATTCCCTTCTTGATTCAGCGGACGGAGTTTCATAAAATAACTTTCCATTCCCATATTCACTCAATCACCTTTACTGGTATTTTTGTCAACCCCATTTGCCTTGCCGCTTCCCACCGATGATGGCCATTAATTATCTCATAAGTACCATTTCCTAAATCCTTAACCAATATTGGTTCATCTATCTTGCCAGTTTGATTTATATAGTTTCTGTGCTTTGACAATGCTTGCTGAGACGGCCCTATGTTAGGGTTGCTAAATTCATCATATGAGTTGGGCTTGATTTTACCAATTTCAACCTCTTTGCCAATGTACTTGGCCTTCATTCCTTTTGCCCAGTTCCAACCTTTTTGTACACCAGATTTTGCACTATTATAAGCAGCAGGAATCCCTTCGACAATTGCGCCCCCTACAAAACCGGAACACTGGTCATCATATGCGCAACCAATAAATGCATCTGTTATTCCTGTAGGGTCGCTTTCTATTCTGAAAGAACCCTCTGGATAATACTTACCCTTATACTCTCCGTTTTCAATTATTGGTTGCCCGAAATAATATTTATCATCATTCCATTTTGAGGTACCAACGTTTCGTTCGACATTTTCTTGACCATTTACTCCTCCGTTACAGCCACCCGGTCTAGACCAATTACCATCAGCAGACGTACACCAATGACCTGTGGGGTCAATGTTACTTAATGGATTATTATGAACATACGTATACAAATTCAAACTAAGCGGATTCGTAATATCCCCTTCATACGTATCCTTATTAATAAACCGCCCCACCGATGGGTCGTAGTACCGCGCCCGCAAGTAATACAGCCCCGTCTCCGCATCGTACATTTCGCCCGCATACTTGAACGGATTGCTGATCTGCTCCACAGGAGAGCCGATCAGGTTACCCCATTCGTCATACTGGTAGCTGTTTTTCACCGCTCCTTGCGTATCGACGATTTGCACGACGTCCCCATGGCCATTGTACAGATAGTAATAAGCTTGTGCAGCCGCCCGGTCCCACTTCGCCAGCAGCCGATCCGGTCCCCAGGCATAGTTCGCCTGAATCGTGTTCGCTTCATCGGCTTCTGCGATGACTTGGCCTGATGGGTTGTACGTGTAGCGCTTTGTTGCCTCCGCCGTCTTTTTCTTCAGCCGCAATCCCTCGGACTCCGGCGCATAGTCGAACTCCACGGTCACGCCGTT
>NZ_JCAMRT010000071.1:0-1840 GCF_059821225.1 Paenibacillus sp. sg306046 | reverse complement strand
TCTCCACCTCGACCTCTCTGTTTCTTACTGTACATTCATTCGAGAGGTACGACAACTATTCTGACACAGGGGGCTTGCCCAATCCAAATCTGTTGCGGTACATGAATCGGTTTATTTACCAAATGATTCGGTTTTAGGTAATGTGTACTCACCAGCAAATTTGAGTGTACAGTCGGTTACTTCAAAAGAAACCGTGTATACGAAACAGGAGTTAACTTACCTGCTGCAAGAAATGGCGGCCTATTCCCAGAAAAATCCGAATGCTGGTTCTGCTGAAGCTAGAGCGTTTTTGGATGATCTGTTGAGTAAGCTACCTCTTTCGGTAAAAAAAGATCCAACTCTGTTTAGTGCAGCAGGCAACGATCCAGATCCATGGAAAGCTATTTTAAATCCCTTAGAATATGAAATATTTAAAAGCGGCTTTATCTACTCAATTTACTATGCATTTTTATCAGTTATAGCTTCATATGATTCTGAATTTCTAAGTAAAGAAATATTTGAAGCAGCTGCCCTGACTAATGGTAACGGCGATGCATTTCGCCATGCCTATTGGGCAGCTATGATGGTATATGATATAGGGCCCAATTGGGCAAGTGAGTGGGGAAACGCTCATGAAAATGGAAACCCGAACAACCCGCTTAACGAGAAGGAAATGAATCTATTTAATCATCGTGCGGGAAGATTAATTGCTTTTGAATATTTGTCCAAGAATCCTGCTGCCACGGAGAAGGAAGCCACAAAATTCTTTAAAGAGAAAATCATCACTTCCATAAACAGTGGACAATTAAAAAGAATTAGCTCCTCCGGTCAAATCGTACCTACAGATTCTACAGGAAAAAAGGATACAAAAACGTGGTATAAAATTAAAGTAGGAAACAAAACCGTTTTTATTCAGAAACCAGGTTCAGAGACTTCAGGACTTGAAGCAAGGGTCTGGGACAATTCAAGTAACTCGGCCGTGGTATATACCAATAAAAATGGTCAATGGGTCAATAGTAATACCTATGCATATGTTCCGGGTTTAGGAGGACAAACCACATTTTCTTCAGCAGGTAGTTCAGGGACTATAAGTGCATCTAGCATACTTGACGATATTATCATTGATATTTCTTCAAAAGTTGATCTGGTTAAAGAAAAGTTATCTGAGTCACTTGCTTTTGAACCAGAAGATATGACTTCAGAGGATTGGACAAAAGTTACGTTAGGAATAACCGCCGGGGTTGTTGACTCTACATTCCCTGATCCATCAATGCAATCCTTTTTTGTAAATAAAGTATCAGTAAAAAATTTATTGTTTAAAGTTTCGGGTTACTATGAATTTGATCTGGACAATAACTACTACTATATTAAATCAAAGACGTATACTGAGTTCAGCATCATGGTTGCTGCCAAGATATTGGAATACGGATCGTTTGCTGCTGCGTCATATTCACTGCTAGATGCAGGGATAAAAGCCGTTGGAGGAGCGGTTGTATTTGCCGGTACCGGTGGAGCAGGTACGCCAATAGCGATAGCGATAGAAATAGATGCGGCGAGATCGTTAGCCGTTTCGGGAGTATGCGCTGTTGGCGGCTTGGTTGCGGGTAAGGTTGCTGCATCAGCCAGCAATTTTTATAATAAAGACAAAGACAAGTTAACTAATGTAATCGGTGGAATTGCCGGAGCGCTATGGAAAAGTGTTTCAGCTCAAATTGATGCGATATTGGCAAGCAAGGTAGTGGAAATAAAAAAATTGTATCCTGACGTTAAAGTAGGGTATAGAGGATCACTAGTAGATAGATCCCCATGTACCGTCACTATGAAAGGCGTGTTAGCCAGTGATCTTGAGCTTTACTGAAAG
>NZ_JCAMRT010000070.1:0-1855 GCF_059821225.1 Paenibacillus sp. sg306046 | reverse complement strand
TTCCAAGCAAGAAATATCCAATTCTGACGCGGATTCTCTGGCTTCTTAAGCGTTAGAACTTATGACTGTCCAGCTATTCTACAAGCCCTTATTTTTATTGTCCAACTAAGTATAGCCGATCCAAGCCTCACAAGACAGCCTGTAATGAAGCGAAAACAGCCAATGTGCTGGGTCGTGAATTTGATCAAACCGAAACGAAACGCTTCGTTGTAAGCGATCTGACGTATGTGGCGGTCCAAAATAAGTGGCACTACATTTGCGTGCTGATCGACTTGTTCAATCGCGAAATCATTGGTTACAGCGCGGGGCCAAACAAAGATGCGGCTCTTGTTTCACGCGCCTTTTCTACTGTTCAGGGCGATCTGTGCCAAATCCAATGGTTTCATACAGACCGTGGCAGCGAGTTTAAAAACGAAAAGATGGACGAACTTTTGGAGACCTTTAAAATTGGACGCTCTCTTAGTAAGAAGGCCTGTCCCTATGACAATGCGGTGGCTGAAGCCACCTATAAGATCATGAAAACTGAGTTCATCAACCAGATGAACTTTAACAGCCTGCATCATCTCGAATTGAAGCTATTCGATTACGTGAACTGGTTTAATAAGCATAGGATTCATGGAACGCTGGGCTACCTGACACCTGTTCAATATCGTCAAGAAGCCCTTAAAAAAGTTGTCTGATTCACTGTTGACAATCCAAGGACCTGTTTTCTTTCATTACGGTGTTCATACAGAGATTGGTAGTCATTTCTTTGCTAATTACAATCTTACCGTGCAGGATGAGGCAAAGGTTACGATTGGCAATTATACCAGCTCTGGACCTAATGTGACGATTGTTACCCCTGTTCACCCATTCATTGCTGCTGAACGTCGGCAGTTGATTGACCAGCACGGTGATACCAAATCTTTATGTTACGCGAAGCCTGTTACCATCGGAAATGATGTGTGGATTTCGGCCAGCGTAACGATTTGTGGAGGCGTTACTATCGGAGACGGATGTGTAATTGGTGCAGGCAGTGTCTTGACCCAAGATATTACAGAAAATTCTTTTGCTGCTGGTGTACCATGCAGAGTGATTCGCAAAATTTCAGAATCAGACAGCATGCGATTTAAACCAGAAGTATTGGCGGATTGCCGCGTGTTAGAGTAAGTAATCGTCTTAAGGGAGCAATTTTTTGTCGGCTTGATCGGGCGTGAATGCAGCACATTTATTTATCTTTGCAAAGAGAGTGTGGCTTTATCGGAAAAATCGAAAGTACTGAGGAAAGTAAAGCGCAGCTTGCAAGCAGGTAAAACAGCGGCTTATCGTGTATGACTGAACTGATCAACGGACCCGGTGCGACGCCATTAAAACGAGCGCTACTATACAAAGACGTAATAGTGAACTGTAACCCGTAAGATGGACACTTGAAAAAAGTGACCTGTTATGTACGGAAGCAAAGGTTTTATGGCTCATCATGATACGGACATCCGGGGAGATACGGCTCCGCAAGATGTTTGTCTGAGTTCATCAGGTTTTGTATTTTATGGAGGTCCCGATGAAAGTTATCGGGGCTTTTTTACGTAATCCGCTTATCAATATAAACGCATCCAATATAAGTAATATTTGTTTGATTTTTAAGGTATCATCAACGATCAAGAGACGGATCATGATGTTTGCCAAAGAGTATGCTGTGCAAGAATGGCCGCGGCGCGCAAGGAATTGCCGAAGCTCGACAAGGTGATTATATCGGGAGCATAGACGGAAATTGCCTGCGATTGCTAGCATGAGGACATACATGAGAAAGGAGCCATTCCTGTAATGAAGTAATTTGAGCTTTGAACGAAAAAAGCACCTCTTGTATACTGGGAAACGT